>JBHELT010000075.1:0-16949 GCA_046262935.1 Actinomycetota bacterium
ACCTCGAGTCCGATCCGTTCGTGCAGTCCGAATCCCCTTTCCGATGCAACGACGCCGGCGGCGTCGGCGTCGAATGCAAGAACGACTCGTTCACAGAAGCGTTTCAGAAGAACGAAATGTTCTTCGCCGAGAGCCGTTCCACAAGTTGCGACAGCCGTTTTGATCCCGGCCTTCCAAAGGCCCATCACATCGGTGTATCCCTCGGTCACAACGGCGGTCCCCGATGTGGTTATAGATGCTTTCGCCTTGTCCAACCCGTAGAGCAACTTGGCCTTGTGATAGATGGCCGACTCGGGCGAGTTCAAGTACTTGGGCTGCTCTTCGGTCAGGGTGCGGGCTCCGAACCCTATGACGTTGCCGGTGATGTCTGAGACCGGGAACATCAAACGGCCTCTGAAGCGATCGCGGTGCTGGCCGTCGTCGGTTACGAGGGCGAGTCCGGCCTCGACGATGTTCTGCGACGTGAACTTCTTCGAAAGTAAGTGGCGGTAAAGGGTGTCGCGCCCCTGTGGGGCGTAACCGAGTTTGAATTCGGCCCCCTCCTGGGGGCCGAACCCCCGCCCTTCCAGGTATCGGCGAGCCGCCGCCGCCTCTGGGGATGTTTGAAGCAGGTTCTGGAAGTACTCGCAGGCCTCGGTGCACGCATCGAGCAGGGCATGGCGCGACCTGCCCTTCTCGGCCGAACCACCTTCGTACCGCAGCGTCATAGCCACCCGCCCGGCGAGCCGTTCTGCGGCCTCGGTGAAGGTAAGGCCCTCGACCCGGCGGATGAAGGTGAAGACATCGCCGCCAACTCCGCAACCGAAACAGTGGAACAACTGCTTGTCCGGATCTACGGTGAAGGAAGGCGTTTTCTCTTGATGGAAACAGCAAAGGCCCTTGAACATGCGGCCGGCCTTGCGCAGTTTCAGATGCCCGGCGACCACCTCGACGATGTCACTTCGTTCACGCAGTTCATCGATGTCGTCAGCGACGATCAGGCCTTGCAAGGGTTCTCCTCGGTTTCGGTACGCGCCATCACGAAGGACTGTGTTCGGGGAGTGGGTCGAGGCTACCACTCATATCGCGCCTGGGTCCGCCGCATTCATCGCTTGGGGTGGCTTGACTTGTGGCTGCAGCTATTCCCAGCCGATCAACCGTTCATATTCACGCAGCGCGAAACGATCGGTCATGCCCGCAACATAGTCGACGATCCTGGTTTCGGGGTCATCGGCAGCCCCCGGAACCTGGTCGGGCGAAGCGGTGTAATGGGCAAGCAGGCCTTCGAGTAGGGACTTGGCTCGGTCGTGTTCGGGCTTCATCTCCGGGCGCATATACACCCGGTTGAACATGAATGATCTAGTTTCGGCCATGGCATCGGAGACCTGGATGGACATCTTGACCTGGTCTTCGGTGCTTGTTTCGACCAGCGAGCCGACCAAGGTATCGATGCGCTCCGATGGTGATTCGCCGAGTACCTTGTTCGTCACTTCCGGAAGATCGCTTTCACGCAGGACCCCGGCCCTGATCGCATCGTCGATGTCGTGCGAGATGTAAGCGATGCGGTCTGCGAAACGAGCAACCTGAGCTTCGAGGGTTGATGGGTCGGGCATCGACCAGGTGTGGTTCAAGATCCCATCGCGGACCTCGCCGGTCAGATTCAGCCCCGGTTGCCCGGGCCGCGAGCCCCTGGTCTCCAATACGTCAACGATGCGCAATGACTGTTCGTTGTGTTTGAATGGTCTGCCGATGTAGTCGGCGATCGCTTGTTCGCCAAGATGGCCGAATGGCGTGTGACCGAGGTCGTGACCGAGGCAGATGGCCTCGGTCAGGTCTTCATTCAACCTTAGCGCCTTGGCCAGCGTTCGTGCGATCTGGGTCACCTCGAGGGTGTGAGTGAGCCTGACGCGGTAATGATCGCCTTCGGGGGCCATGAAGACCTGGGTCTTGTGAGCAAGGCGCCTGAAGGCCTTGGAATGCAAGATCCGGTCACGGTCGCGCTGAAAGGCGGTCCTATAAGGATGTGGCTCTTCGGGCTCCGCTCGGCCTTCGGAGAGGGCCGAGCGGACAGCCCGCGGCGAAAGCATCGCCGCCTCTTCACTTTCTATACGCTGCCTGATGTCCACCGCCCGATACTAGCGGGCGGTGCCGACAACTAGGGGGCCCGCTTATATGTCTGGACGACCACAACGTGTGCGTCACCGCACCAAAGGGACCCGGGATCATAGGAACCAAGAACCGAGTAGCCGAAGCCGGTGCCTCCGACGAAAGCGTAGTGATCGATACTGCGATCGTTGTTGTTCTGATCCAGGTCATGGACGTTCATGCCGCAGGTCGAAGCCTCGATCGAGACATCGCCCACCGTGACGTTGTTCAGTGCGTTCCACGGGATGGTCTTCGAGAAACTTGTCTTGCCATTGAGGTCGATCCATCCCTCATCGAGCAGCGAGCACGAGGCGTTTCGCGGACACATCCGCACCTGATACCTGACTCCGTTGGGGTGAGAATCGATGAGGTTAGAAACGGTTAGATGGATGTTTCGGTTATGGCCTGGTGAAACGGTTTCGCCCTGGTCGGTTCGGATGGAAACGTTCTCGACCGTGAGGTTCGTGATCGCTACGTCAGCGTCGATCGGCGGGGGCGGAGGCGGAAGGGGGCCGTTGTCATGCAATGACGCGTTGATGTCTGCCGTTGTCGTTCCGGCGGAAACGGTTACCTTCGTGGCATCGTCGAAGAACTGGGCGTCGTTGTAGAACTCGCCGTTCCACTCATGCTGAGTGTCGCCGTTACATTGGTAGAAGTCGACGTAGTAATCACCGGGCATCAGGTCCGAGATCGTGTATGTACCATCGGCCTTCGTCTGTGCGAAGCCGAAGGAACCATATCCGTAGGGATAACCCGCACCATAAGGAGGGTAGGGCGGATAGTCGAAGCGCGTCTGTGCCTCTATACATATCCCTTTCAGGGGCGCCGATGACTCGTCGGTTACCATCCCCGAGATCTTGCCAAGGGTATCAACCGACACTTGCAGATTGCCCGATGGGCTGTCGATATGGCCCCCCACCTGGAAATAAAGCGTCTCACCGGCAGGCGCGAAGAACTCGAATCCTTCGCCGAGCGTGCCGTCGTCATTGCAGTTGATCAGATACATGTCGTTGAAAGGAACGCTTGCCAGCAGGTTCGACTGTCGATAGTAGGTGGCTGTGATGGTGTCGTAGTCACTGCCCAGGGTGCTGAACAGATAATTCGCATCGGTTGCGGAGGTGAACTTGAACCACACGGTATGAGTCGTGGGCCGGATGTCAGTGCAGCTGTTGGTTGGCTCGCCCAACTCGGTGGTGGCGTCGGCGGTGTTCGCTGTGAACGAGTAAGGGGTCGAAACCTCGGCGGCGTTCGCCAGGTTGTCGTTGGATGGAACATCGGCATGAGCCATAGGTGCTATCAACAAAGTCAGTGTTGAAACCAACAAAACCGCGATCTTGCGCATCCCCCACCCTTTCGATCTCGCGCTTAGCCCGTTTGCCGAGCGCACTTTATGCCTACCGATTCGCCATGAGAATAAGGGATACCTTCTTTGTATGTCCGATTTGTCCCATGTTTTCCGGAAATATTGCGGTTAGGATGCCGCATCATGGCTACAGCCCACAAGATCGGTGCTTTCATCTCGCCAGCTAAGACCTTCGACGATGGGGTCGAGCGCGTAAAAGCGGTCGAGGACCTTGGCTATTCGTCGGTCTGGGTCCCCCAGATCGCCGACCGGGAAGCGACCATCACTATCGCCGCCTACGCCATGGCAACCAGCCGGATCAACTTAGGCACAGGGGTGCTTCCGACGTATCCCCGGACCCCAGTTGTTATGGCCCAGACCGCCGCGAGCCTGGATGAATTGTCGGGCGGAAGGTTCATCCTCGGGGTTGGTCCGTCCCACAAGGTGACCATCGAGATGTGGCACGACATGTCGATCGACAAACCCATCGCCTCAACGCGTGAATACGTTGGTGCGGTCCGAGCGATCCTCGCCGGCGAAACCTTCTTCGGCGATATCTACAAGACGGCATTCAGTTTCACTGGATACAAACCCGTTCGGCCCAACCTTCCCATCTACATCTCATGCCTCTCACCGAAGATGTGCGCTCTCGCAGGCGAGATCGCCGACGGAGCCGTGTTGTGGATGTGTTCACCCGCTTACATCGAGAAAGTCGTTGTTCCAAAGATCGCCGAGGGCCGTGCGAAAGTCGGCAAGACTATGGATGACTTCGAGGTCGTGGCCGCAGTCCCTGTTGCCCTAACCGACAACCCGGCGGGGGCCCGAGATGCATTTCGCAAAGTAAGCGTGGTTTATTGGAACCTGCCCTTCTATCGCAATGCGATCGAAGCCGGCGGGTTCGCCGCCGATCTGGAACGATTCGACAAAGAAGGACCGTCGGGTATATCGGATGAAGCGATCGACACCATGGCCGGGATCGGCAGTGTGCAGGAATGCAGCCAAGTTGTTGCCTCTTACCGCGCGGCGGGGACCACAACGCCGGGCATCTCGATATTGCCCCGCCATGAAGGAACATCTACTCCGATCGAAACCTTCACCGCCCTAGCCGGGGCTTGATCAGGAGTTTCGCAGCTTCTGGCGCGCGATGGTCATAACCGAACGTTAGCTGCTACACCCCCGAACCCCCGGTTTGATCTCGGGGGTTTCGCAGCTTCTGGCGCGCGATGGTCATAGCCGAACGGTAGCTGCTACACCCCCGAACCCCCGGTTTGATCTCGGGGGTTTCGCAGCTTCTGGCGCGCGATGGTCATAAGCGAACGGTAGCTGCTACACCCCCGAACCCCCGGTTTGATCTCGGGGGTTTCGCAGCTTCTGGCGCGCGATGGTCATAACCGAACGGTAGCTGCTACACCCCCGAACCCCCGGCTCAGCGAGAGTCGCTGCCGCCTATCCCTTGTCTTTCAACGCTGCGTGGGCCGCGGCTAGGCGCGCAACCGGGACTCGGAACGGCGAACATGAAACGTAATCGAGCCCGGTTCGGTGACAGAACTCGACCGATGACGGGTCCCCACCATGCTCTCCGCAGATACCCACCTTCAACCCGGGACGAGCCTTGCGGCCTTCTCGCACCGCGATCTCGATCAGTCTGCCAACCCCCGGTTGATCGATGGATTCGAACGGGTTCACCTTCACAACCCCGCGCTCTAGGTATGTTGGCAGGAACTTGCCCTCGATGTCGTCGCGGGAGAACCCATAAGTTGTTTGCGTTAGGTCGTTGGTACCGAACGAGAAGAACTCTGCCGTCTCCGCGATCTGGTCTGCAACAAGAGCCGCACGGGGCAGCTCGATCATCGTTCCGATGGCGTAGTCGATCTTGGTTCCGCGCTCTTCGAATACCTCCTTGATGACGGCCTCGGCTTCGGCCTTCATGATCTCGAACTCTTCTCTTACCGCAACCAGCGGGATCATGATCTCAACGACGGGTTTGCGGCCTTTGGCTTTCACCTCGCAAGCTGCTCGCATGATCGCGCGAACCTGCATCGCATAAAGTCCCGGCTTCATGATGCCAAGGCGTACACCGCGCATGCCAAGCATCGGATTGGATTCTTCGAGGCGGATCACGTTTGCAAGCACGTCCCCGCGCTCAGCAAGCTCCTTAGTGATGCGAGCACGCTCGGCTTCATCGGCAGATATCGAATCGAAAGCGAGTTTCTGTATCTCGAGTTCCAGTTGCTTTGATGACGGGAGGAATTCGTGAAGGGGCGGATCGAGCAACCTGATGGTCACCGGCAAGCCGCTCATCGCGGCGAAGATCCCTTCGAAGTCGCGTTGCTGCACTTCGAGCAGTTCCTGCAGGGCAGCCGTTTCTTCTTCGTCGGTGTCGGCGAGGATCATCCTTTGAACGATCGGCAAACGGTCGCCGAGGAACATGTGCTCGGTTCTCGCGAGCCCTATGCCCTCTGCGCCGAAACCTCTGGCTTTCGCAGAATCGTCCGGTGTATCCGCGTTGGTGCGAACCTTCAGTCGCCTGAAGTCATCTGCCCATTTCAATATCGTTCGCAGTTCGCTCGACAACTCGGGCTCTACGAGCGGCACCGTACCGATGGCGATATCGCCGGTTGTCCCATCGATCGCGATGACGTCGCCTTCCTTGACGACGGTCCGCCCGATAGTCATCTGCCTTTTGTCGATATCGATCTTCAAGGCCTCAGCGCCACAGACGCAAGGCTTGCCAGCGCCGCGGGCAACAACTGCCGCGTGCGAAGTCTTGCCGCCGCGCGACGTCAAGATGCCTTGGGCTGCATACATCCCACCAACGTCGTCCGGTTCGGTCATCGGCCTGACCAAGATCACAGCCTCGCCGCGGCTCGCCCACTCCTCGGCACGGCTGGCGTCGAAGACGGCCTTGCCAACCGCGGCGCCCGGTGAAGCATTAAGACCCTTCGCAACAACACTTATGGACGCATCAGCATCGAACTGCGGATGCAGAAGTTGGTCAAGAGAGGCCGGATCGACCCGCAACACAGCCTCTTCGCGTGAGATGAGTTTCTCTTTGTTCAACTGGACTGCGATCTTGACCGCGGCCGCAGCCGTGCGTTTGCCTATGCGGGTCTGCAGCATCCACAGTTTGCCCTTTTCGACAGTGAATTCGATGTCGCACATGTCGCGGTAGTGGCGCTCCAGCTTGGACATGATCTTGGTGAGTTGGTCGTACGACTTTGGGTCGCGCTCTTTGAGCGCATCGAGCGGCAAAGGGGTGCGTGCACCCGACACAACGTCTTCGCCTTGGGCGTTGGGCAGATACTCGGCCAGATAGACCTTGTCGCCGGTCGATGCATCACGGGTGAAGGCAACCCCGGTCCCCGAATCGTTGCCGAGGTTGCCGAACACCATCGCAACCACGTTGACCGCGGTCCCCAATTCGTCCGAGATCTTGTTCTGGCGACGGTAGATCTTTGCCCTTTCACCATCCCATGATTTGAAGACTGCGATGATCGCCAGTCGCAACTGCTCCATCGGGTCTTCGGGGAGAGCCTCACCGGTGTGCTTGCGATAAACCCGCTTGTATGCGGTGACGACTTTCTTCAGGTCATCGACCTTGAGGCCCGTGTCGGCCTTGACGCGTGCCGTTTTCTTTGCCTTATCGAAGACTTCATCGAACTGTTCTTTCGGGATGTCCATCACGATGTTGCCGAACATCTGGATGAAGCGGCGGTATGCATCGTAGGCGAAGCGCTCTTTGCCCGAGACGCGCGCGAGTCCTTTCACCGACTTATCGTTCATGCCGAGGTTGAGAACGGTGTCCATCATCCCCGGCATCGAGAACTTGGCCCCCGAACGCACCGAAACCAGCAGCGGGTCTGAGGCCTCGCCCAGGCCTTTGCCCATCTTCCTTTCGAGTGTTGCAACATGTCGTTCGACCTCGATCATCAGTCCATCGGGGACACGTCCATTCGCCAGGAAGTCGCGGCAGGCTGCCGTGGTGATGGTGAAACCAGGCGGTACCGGGAGCCCAAGGTTGGTCATCTCTGAAAGGTTGGCGCCCTTGCCTCCGAGTAGGTCTTTGCGGTCTTTGTTGCCCTGTTCGAAATCGAAGACGTACTTCTTGGGCCTCATGGTCTTGCTTTTCGTCTTAGCCTTCGGCATCAGTTTCTCCTTGCCGCCCTTGCGTTACCAGGCGATCTTGTCTTCGAGATATCTCTTAAGGGTTGAAATCGAGATCCGTTCTTGCTCCATGGAGTCGCGGTCGCGAACCGTCACAGCCTGATCGTTCAGTGAATCGAAATCGACAGTCACAGCGAAAGGGGTTCCGATCTCATCGTGGCGTCGATACCTCTTGCCGATCGATCCTGCGTCGTCGTAGTCGATGCGCATCGAAGACCGAAGTTCATCGGCCACCTTTCTAGCGACAGGCACCAAGTCATCGTGCCGCGATAGTGGCAGTACGGCCGCCTTGAAGGCCGCCAACTGCCTGTGGATCTTCATCACAACCCGGTTCTCCATCTTGCCCGACGACGTGGGGGCCTCTTCCTCGCGATATGCATCGATGAGGAACGCGAGCAATGCTCTCGTCGCGCCTGCGGCAGGCTCTATCACGTGGGGCACATAGCGCTCTTTCGTTTCAGGATCGAAGTAAGAAAGGTCTTGGCCCGAGAATTTCGCATGTTGGGTGAGGTCGTAATCGCCGCGATGCGCGATGCCCTCTAACTCTCCCCATTCCCAAGGGAACTCGTACTCGATATCAACCGTGCGAGTTGAGTAGTGCGACAGTTCGTCCTTGTCGTGCTCACGAAGTCTCAGTTTCTCTTTGCGCATGCCGAGTTCCGTGTACCAGCGCATGCGCTCTTCGATCCAGTGGTCGAGATACTTCTCCTGGGTTCCAGGTTCGATGAAGTACTCCATCTCCATCTGCTCGAACTCGCGTGTTCGGTAGATGAAGTTGCCTGGAGTGATCTCGTTGCGGAAGACCTTGCCTTGTTGGGCTATGCCGAAGGGGATCTTCTTGCGCGACGTAGAGGCAACCTGCATGAAGTTCACGAAGATGCCCTGGGCGGTTTCGGGTCTTAGCCAGACAACTGCCGAGTCGTCTTCGATCGGGCCGATGTGACTTTTGAACATCAGGTTGAAGTTGCGCGGGTCGGTGAACTCTTTGCCACCGCAGTCGGGGCATGCCTTGCCGATATGGTCAGCACGGAAGCGATGATTGCAGTTCAGGCATTCGATGAGCGGGTCGGTGAACACTTCGACATGCCCAGAGGCCTCCCAGACCCTTGGGTTCAAGATGACCGAGGAGTCGAGGCCAACGATGTCGTCGCGCAATTGGACCATCGAGCGCCACCAGGCCCGCTTGATGTTCTCTTTCATCTCGACACCGATAGGCCCGTAGTCCCACCCTGAGCGAAGCCCACCGTAGATCTCGGCGGACTGGAACACGATGCCGCGGCGCTTGGCCAGGTTGACGATGGTTTCGAGGGTTGGTTGCGTCATTGGCCCCATGCTAACAGGCGATAATGTAGCGACAGAATGCATCAGCACCCAACGCTCAGAGTCGCATGACGACCTGGAAGATCCTGAGCGTCCTTCTATTGGTCGGGGCAAATGCCTTCTTCGTCGCGGCTGAGTTCGCTTTGGTGGCGGTTCGCAAAACCCGCATCAAGGAACTCGTGGACCAAGGCAACCGGCGAGCGGTCAGCGTTGACAAGGCACTTCGAGACATAAATCTCATCCTTTCGGGGACCCAACTCGGCATAACGTTCGCGAGCCTTGGGCTTGGGGCCATCGGCGAACCAGCCTTGGCGCTGGCACTGAAGAGCGCCTTCAACTTCCTGTCATCTCCGTTCGACGCGGTCGCTGCACATTCGGTTGCGGCGGTGGTCGCATTTGCGATCATCACCTTCCTTCATGTAGTCCTGGGTGAACTCGTCCCCAAGAACGCCGCGATATCGGCCCCCGAGGCTGCAGCGCTTTGGTTGTCGGCCCCCATCCGCGCATTCACCTTCCTGTTCCGGCCCTTGCTATGGCTGCTGCGACAATCGTCGGCGTGGACCCTCAAGGTCCTTCGGTTGCCGATGCAGTCGGAGGTGGCGAACCTTCATACTCCCGACGAACTGGCGATCATCATCGAAGAGGGCCGCAAGGGGGGGACCATCGAAGCAGGGCAAAGTCGGCTGCTGGCAAGGACCCTAGAGTTCCCCGAAAAGCGTGCAGTCGAGGCGATGGTGCCACGAGTCGCCGCCGAAGCCATCAATTCCGAAGAGTCGATCACAGCCCTGTTGGACCTCGCCGAAAACACTGGCTACTCACGTTTTCCGGTTTGGACAGCTCGGCCGGATGAGTTCGTGGGAGTGGTCCACTTGAAGGACATGCTGCGGGTCAGCAGAAGGAACGAGCGTGCAACCGTGGGCGAGGCTATGCGCGAGGCGGTTTTAGTTCCAGAGTCCGCTGCACTCGAAGAGGTGCTGATCCAGATGCGCCGCACACGTAACCACTTCGCGATCGTTCTCGACGAGTTCGGTTCAACCGCAGGCATCTTGACGCTAGAGGACATCCTCGAAGAGTTGATAGGTGAGATCCGCGACGAGTACGACGTAAAGGAACTGGTGCGAACAGTTGAAGGGGGCGTCCGGATCCCGGGGACCATGCGGCCCGACGAATTGCTCGAGGCAACGGGATGTCGATTGCCCGAAGGCGAGTACGAGACCGTAGCCGGATTCATATTGGAGCGGTTGGGCAGGCTAGCCAAGCGCGGCGACACTGTAGAACTCGAAAGTTTCACGATCAAGGTTGCGAACGTGCGGCAGCGAAGGATCCTGTCGGTCGATGTGCGAACCCCCGATAGCACCGCCGGCTAAAGACTTTCGGTTCGACCGGCCTCCTATCGACTCAGACGGCAGCGGCCGATGTCGCCGGGGCCAACGGCACCACAGTCGCGTTTGGCGGCCTGTACTCTGGTTAACTCCACCAGAATATTATGTTGGCAAAGTTATGGATCAGGCCCGTGAGGCTTGAGAGCAGCGGCGGATTCCCTCGCGTCGAGCTCAGGCGAATCGAGGAGCTTCTTCGTGGGATCGAAGCAGAATCAGTGGAGAGTTGGAATGAGTTCTTCGGCGCTTGAGCCAAGATCAGTCGAGGCGCAGTCCGTTAAGTTCACTGAGGACTCGCTCGTCGTCGACCTGGTAGATGGCCGCACCATTTCGGTGCCCATCTCCTGGTACCCGCGCCTTGTGTATGGCACCCCGCAGGAGCGAGCTGAGTGGGAACTGATCGGACGAGGGTCTGGAATCCATTGGCCGAAGCTCGATGAGGACGTCAGCATCGACGGGATACTTGCTGGAAATCCATCAAAAGAATCTCGAGCGTCTCTTCAAAAGTGGTTGCGAAACGCGAGCCGGCGAGTTAACAGACCGGGCACCATCCCCGCCTTCGGCGGCCGTTGACGGACCGCCCGATCCGTTAAGCCGAACGCCCCTGCAGCAACGTCTGCACGGCTGCGGCCGATCTCAATCGTCGTTCTAGGTGGTACTCGGCATAGAAGCGGGAAAGACGCATCGCGGTGGCGGCGACTTCGGGATCGGTTTGGACCCACGGGCCCTCGCGTACGATGTCACTCAGCAATTCCAAAACACCGGTCCCCACTTCCTCTGAATCGGTGCTGCGACACCTAGGGCATACCGCTCCGCCTTGTTCCGGTGAGAACCAAGCCGGGGCTGCACCACACTCGGCACAACGATCCAGTGAAGCGCCGAAGCCAGCGATCGCAGAGATCCTCATCAAAAAACATGCAAGCACAAGGGAAGACCCGCCTGCGCGCAGTCCTTGCAGTCCTTCGATCAGTACCGATGCGGTGCGCGGAGCTTGCTCTCGTTCCTGTACGACTCGGTCGACAACTTCGAGCATCACCTCACCGAGAGCGAACTTATCGAGGTCTTCCCTGATCCCACGGTAGGGATCGACCACTTCAACCTGATTGATGGTGTCGAGTCCGGACTTGCCTCTCCAAAGGACCAGCGAGACCTGACTGAATGGTTCCAACCGGCCCCCGAAACGGCTCTTTGTCTTGCGGACTCCTTTGGCTACGGCTCTGATCTTGCCGTTTGCGCGCCCGATGAGAGTGACGATCCTGTCGGCCTCGCCAAGCCTCATCGTTCGAAGGACGATGGCCTCATCTTTATAGAGCACAGCCTTACGACTATAGGGGGACCAGGCAGGTGATCAGCGGATTGCCGCGCGCGGCTGGTGTTCCCGCGGAAACGTCATACGTGCGCAGGCAGGATGAAGCGGGCGAACGTGATCGCCAAGGAGATGTAGATGAGTAGCGAGACTATGTCCATAGCCGACCCCAAAAGGGGCCCCGATGCGATGGCAGGATCGATGCTCAATCGTTGAAGGATGATCGGCAATGTGGCCCCCAAGGCAGCTCCTACCACTACCGTGAGAGCGACTGCCGGAGCAACCACAGCCGCGAACCGCCAACCTCGCGCGATGATCGCAAGGAAAGGGAAAGTGAGGCCCCCGGCGATGAGAGCGAGTAACAGGCCCGCTTCTACCTCCTTGCGCGCTTGTCCCCATGCGCTCCAGGTTTCCGAACGACCCGATAAGAGTCTGCGTAAAACTCGTGCCGCTGCCTGAACGGCTGTATTTCCTCCGATGAAAACCAGCAAAGGGATATAGGCAACAGTCAGAACAAGCAGATCCTTGGACAACGGCCGCAGCAGTAGGTAGGCCAGCAGGAGTTCAACGATGGTTGCAACCGCGAGCCAGGGCAGTCTCCTTCTAAACGCTGGCCATACCTTGGTAGTGGCCGTGTCTTCTTCTTCGATCGAGCCTGCGAATCGAAACACATCTTGCTCTGCTTCATCTTCGATGGCCTCTAAGACGTCGTCGACCGTGACGATACCGAGCATGCGGCCGATGTCGTCGGTTACAGGCAATGCGAGGAGGTTGTAGCGGCGAACCAGGTCAACGACGATCTCGACGTCATCGCTTGGTCTGACTGTTATGACATCGGTTTCCATCAGGCGGCCAACGGTCGCATCGGCATCGGCAGTGATCAACCTGCGAAGAGAAACGACGCCCCTCAACTGCTCGCTCCCCCCAAGCACGTATACGTAATAGATCAGTTCGACATCTTCGGAGATAGTTCGAAGCATGTCGATCACCTCGTCGGCGGTCGCATGTTCACCGACAGCGAAGAAGTCTTGCGACATGCGTCGTCCGGCCGAGTCCTCTGGATGATCGAGCAGTTCGGCGACATCGGACGCCTCTTCTCGCTCCATCCGTCCAAGCAGCCTCGCCCGATGCTCTGGGTCGACCTCTTGAAGGAAGTCCGCGGCCTCGTCGGGAGGCATCGCGTCGAGGATGTCCGCAAGCTTGGGGGTAGCTATCCGTTCCGCTAGAGCCGCTCGCCGGTGGGGTTCCAATTCTCCGAGAACCTCTGCGGCGGCCTCCACGCTCCAAGCATCAACCAAGGCTGCAAGCAGATCGTCGTCGAGCGATTCCAACGTGTCGGCCGCGTCGGCTGGCCGAAGGGTGCTAACAAGTTCTAACGCACGGGCAACCTCGCCCGCGCCAAGCAGGAAGGTGAGTTGATCGGTCAGATCGAGCGAGTCGTCTTCCACCAAACTAACTTAGACGACGCCGATCCTGAGGTTGCGGGGCATGGGTTTGCCGTCTTCCTCTATCAGGTCGAAGGTGACTCGCTGACCGGTGCGAAAGAACCTGAACATGCCCGTATCTATAGCGATGGGGTCGATCTCCCACTCGGTCTCACCATCGTCGGCGACGATGATGCCGGTCTTATCGTTGACGTCGTACTCTTTGATCGAGCCTTGAGGCATGTCGTTCCCTTCATCAGTAACCAAACCGCTGCAGCGCTCTCGCGTCGCGCTGCCATTCGTGCTCCACCTTCACCACTACATCGAGGTAGACGTGCTGGCCGAGCGACTCTTCGATGTCTTTGCGAGCCTGGGTGGCGATCTTCTTTAGCATCTTACCCCCGGCGCCGATGAGGATCCCCTTCTGCGAATCCCTTTCGACGTAGATGGTTGCGAAGATGTCTAAAAGTTCACGGCCCGCCCTTTGCTCCATCTCATCAACCACGACAGCTACCGAGTAGGGAAGCTCCTGAGTCAGGGCGCCGACCGCCTTCTCGCGGATCATCTCGGCGATAGCTACTAGCTCGGGCAGGTCGGTCACGGTATCGAGTGGGTAAAGAGCGGGGCCCTCGGGAAGCATCGATTCCAGCCGGTCGCAGAGGTCGCCCAGACCGGTTCCGCGTTTCACCGACGTCGTTAGGACATCGGCCCACTGCCCCATCGAAGCGATCTGATCGATCCGGCTAAGAAGCACAGGGGGCTGAACTAGGTCTGCCTTGTTGATCACTGCAACTGGGCGGTTCGATTCACTGGTGGCCGCGGATACTTCTTCGATCACGGCCCTGTCACCCGCCCCGATGTCGGATGATGCATCGAACATGGCGATCACGATGTCGACATCATTGACCCAGTCATGTATGACGGAATTCAGGCGACGGCCGAGTTCCGACTTAGGTTTATGAAGGCCGGGCATGTCGATGAACACGATCTGAGACGAAGGTCTGCTCAGAATGCCACGTATCGCGAAACGCGTAGTCTGCGGTTTGTTGGCGGTGATGGATACCTTCTGCCCAACGATCGCGTTGACCAGAGACGATTTACCGACGTTGGGGCGCCCAACCATCGCAACGAATCCGGAACGCATCGACGGTTGATCAGGAATCATGACCTGCGCCCGAACTAACCAAGATCTTGTAGATGCGACGACCCTTCATGCGTTCGACCTCGAAGTGGATGCCGTTGAGACGAACGAACTCGCCCTCTGTAGGGACCTTGCCGAGCATTCCACCAACGAGGCCCCCCACCGAGTCCCAATCTTCGTGCGGTAGTTCGCAGCCAAGGATCTCGTTTAGTTCATCGATACCAAGCCGCGCGCTCACCCTTAGTCTTCCGTCCTCGATCCTCACCACGTTCGGGTCTTCTCGATCGTATTCATCACTGATCTCGCCAACGATCTCTTCGAGAAGGTCCTCCAAAGTTGCGAGGCCGGAAGTGCCCCCGTATTCGTCGACGACGATCACCATATGGGTCTTGGCTCGCTGCATCTCGCGCAGTAATTCGGCGACCTTCTTCGATTCGGGAACGAATGTCGCCTCGCGCGCAACCTCGCCAGCTCTTTTAGGTTTCGCCTTCGACGTGGAGTGTAGTTTCTTGATGACATCCTTCTCGTAGATGATTCCAACCACGCCATCGATGCTGCCCTCGATGACAGGTATGCGCGACACGCCCTTCTTGAGGGTCATATCGAGAACCTCTTGCAGTGTCGCATCTGCATCGATACACAACATGTCAGGACGCGGGACCATGACCTCACGAACGACGGTGTCGCCGAATTCGAAGATCGAGTGGATCATCTCGCGCTCCTCGGCCTCGATGATCTCTTCCGACTCGGCGACATCGACTATCGATTTGATCTCTTCCTCGGAAGTAAGGGGGCCTCTTGGCAAGCCTCGGCCGGGAAGGATCACCAAGAAGATCCGGCTAAGGCTGACGAGCAAGGTGGTGACCGGCGCCAGAACCCTGCCGATCAGGTACACAGGGCGAGCCGAGAACGCAAGGACTTGGTCCAATCGCTCCAAGACCCAAGTGCGCGGTGCCACTTCGGCGAATTGGAAAAGGATGAAGCTCATGGTGGCGATGGCAAGGACTTCGGGGACAGGGGCATGACGTCTGATGAATAACCCCGCAACCAGCACGGTCGACGTGACCCGGGCTATCAGCATCAATAGAAGCACCCCGGTTACGAACGAAGGTGGATTCTCTGCGATCAGAACCAGCAGCTTGCCGATCTTCGGGTCGCTGTCTTGCAAACGCATCGCCCTGCCTTTGGACAATCGACTGACTGCGTTCACCCATACCGAACTGAAAAAGGCAACGACGATGCCCACGACTGCGATCGTGATCTGCCAAAGGTCGGCGCTCATCGCGACCTTGCTCCAGCCTGGCCTGTGACCGCCCGTTCGCGTTCGCGCATGACTTCAGCTTGCTCATCGGTTTCGTGATCGAAACCGAGCAGATGAAGGACTCCGTGCGCGACCAATAGATCGATCTCCTGTTCGGGATCGCCTTTGGCCTGGGCGATCGCGATCTGTGGACTCATAACGATCTCGCCCACGACGATCGGTGGTCCATCATGCGCCGGTTGGGTCACGAGCCCATCGATCGGAAACGAGATGACGTCGGTTGGGCCTTCTTGCGAAAGAAACTGGGCGTTGAGCGAAGCCATCCTCTGCGGGTCGGCCAGAGTTATGTGGATCTCGCCACAGGCCCCTTCAGTCATCGCAGTCTTGGTTGCGACCTCGATGATCCGACCCTTATCTACCAAGACTTGCTGTTCATCGATAAGGGTCACTCGTATATGAGGCGATTCAGTCATCGGCAACTTGACTCTGCGGCTCAGTGAACAACCGATAGGCCTCGACGATCTGCTGCACGATCTTGTGTCTCACAACATCGTTAGCATCGAGTCGGCAGAACTCGATGCTCTCGATTTCGGCAAGGATGTCTTGCACCAGAACTAGCCCCGACTTCTGGCCCCTTGGCAGATCGACCTGAGTAACGTCACCGGTTATCACGGCCTTCGAACCGAAGCCGAGTCTGGTCAAAAACATCTTCATCTGTTCGGCGGTGGTGTTCTGCGCTTCATCGAGGATGATGAACGAATCGTTCAATGTGCGCCCTCTCATGAACGCCAATGGTGCAACCTCAACGGTCCCTCGTTCCATTGCTCGCTCGTAAGCTTCCGGCTCGAGCATCTCGTAAAGCGCGTCGTAGAGAGGTTTCAGGTATGGATCGACCTTCGCCGCGATGTCGCCTGGTAGGAAACCGAGCCGCTCTCCGGCCTCGACGGCGGGGCGGGTAAGGATGATCCGTCGAACTTGCTTGTTCTGTAGCGCGTGGATCGCAGCCGCGACCGCCAGATACGTCTTACCGGTGCCTGCTGGGCCGATGGCGAAAACGATCGTGTTGTCTCGTATCGCATCGACGTATCGCTTCTGTCCCTCCGTCTTCGGCCTTATCGATCGCGTGCGGGTTGCCAAAACCGCATCGCTCAACACCTGAGAGGGCCGAGCCGTTCCTCCTTTGACCATGTCGATCGAGCGACCAACAGCATCGGTGGTCAAAACATGTCCCTGGCCAAGCAGTTCTATCAACTCTTCGAAAAGATGCGCTACCTTCTGTGCCTCGGCAACATCGCCGGTGATAGTGATCTCGTTTCCTCTGACCAGGATCTGCGAGTCGAAGCCCTGCTCGATGAGTTTGAGGAGTTCATCGCGCGAGCCAAAGAGGCTGACCATCTCTCTGTCGCCGGGAACGAGGATCTTGACCTGCGTAGGTTGCTGCACTTGTACCTAAAGGATAGTCGGTTAACGGGTCCGGCGAGGCTGGGC
>JBHELT010000076.1:0-52854 GCA_046262935.1 Actinomycetota bacterium
GGCGGAGGGGCCGACTAACTGGCGCCGCCTGCTCACTCTCACTAACGACGCATCACTAACGACGCATCTATCGACTTTATGTCTGGACAACCGGAGAGTTTCATAGCGGTGATCAGTTCACCGCGAAGGAGTTCGAGGACACCTGCGACACCTTGTGTTCCCCCTGTCGAAAGCCCCCATATGATCGGTCGTCCCACTTGAACCGCGTCAGCACCTAGTGCGAGCGCTTTCAGAACATCAGTACCCCGCCTTATCCCGCCATCCACCAGCACCGCTATCGAGTCTTCGACTGAGTCTCGGACCGGCCCGAGCGCGTCGATGCTTGCAACGGTCCCATCTAGTTGACGACCACCGTGATTGGAAACCACAAGGCCCGACGCGCCATTTCGAACCGCCAGTGATGCATCATCGGGGCGAACAACGCCTTTGATGACGATCGGAAGAGAAGTGATCGAACGGACCCATTCGAGGTCGGCCCAAGTGAAAGATGCGTCATGGCGTGCAGCAACAAGATTCGCAAGAGCGGACCCACTCGACGATTCCAAGTCGTCAACCGCCGCGGCGATGTTCTCCATGCGCATCCCTTCAGGAAGCGCGAAGGAATTGCGTTCATCTATGACCCTTCGGCCGAGCACGGGGGCATCGACCGTTATGACGATGGCGAGATAACCAGATCTCTCCGCCCTTTCGATAAGGGCCTTGGTCAGTCCGCGGTCGGAATGCACATACAACTGGAACCATTTTGGTCCGTCGGAAGCGCGCGCCACATCTTCCAAACTAGTCGTCGCGAGGGTTGACACATTCATGATGGTCCCCGCCATCGCGGCACCTTGGGCAGTTGCGACCTCGCCATCTGGATGCGCCATCTTGTGATAGGCCGTCGGTGCAACCAGAACCGGCATCGAGACTTTGGTGCCGAGGATGGTCGCTGAAAGGTCGACGTTCGAAACGTCGATCAGGACTCGCGGCCAGAGCTCATAGTGTTCGAAAGCCTTGCGGTTGGCCTTCAGCGTGTTCTCATCGTCACTGCCCGAACGGTAATAGTCCCAAGCCATCTCGGGGATGACCTTGCTCGCGGCTTCCTCGTAATCATCGAGGATTATGAACTTGCGCTCGGAACTCAAGAGGTTGCAGCCTTCAATACTCTGGTCGCGTAAGCCGGGCCGATCCCGCCACCCTCGTGCTTGAAGTAGCAATACACGTCATGGCCTCGGCTCAAGATATCGGACACTTTCTTGGTCCACAGATCGAGCGCCTCTTCTTCGTATTCGAGCCTTCTTAGGCGCAGGTAGACGTGGCGCGCCGTTATCGGGACCTCATCGACTGGCGTCTCCTCGGTGTCCGCACCGCAGCGCGCCACTGCGTGTTCTTTCAGAAGGATGTCAACATCGGGCTCGTTCCATGATGCATGCCGAAACTCCATCGCATAGCGGATCCCCGGCGGCAAGGCGCCCAGGAATTTGGCAAGGACCTCTTTCTCGAACGCAAGGTTCGGTGGAAGCTGGAAAAGCACAGTTCCCAATTTTTCGCCCAAGATCCTCGCCCTGCCGACGAACGTCTCTACATCGTCAGTCACTTCCTTCAATCTCTTGAAATGAGTTATGCGCTGCGAGGCCTTAAGGGTGAAGCGGAACTTGTCGGTCGATCCTGTCTTCCATTTCTCTAAAGTGGTATCAGCGGGCAGTCGCCGGAACGTGTAGTTGATCTCGACAGACGGCAGCAGAGCCGAATAATGGGCGAGAAGATCTTTATCTTTGGCGTCTTCGGGGTAGAAGGGGCCCTTCCACTCTTTGTAAGCGAACCCCGATGTCCCCGCATACAACGTTCCTACCTCGGCCATTTGCATCCTTCCGTTACAGTCAGGCTGACGATCAGACCCTCGACGAAGGACAAAGATCACTCAGCACGCAATCTTCGCACCGCGGGGTGGGGGCTTTGCAAACGGCCCTTCCGTGTTCGATCAAGAGGTAAGACAACCTGAACCAGTGCTTCTTCGGCACAAGCGCCATGAGGTCTTGCTCGATCTTGTTGGGGTCCTCGTTGGTCGTGAACCCCAGCCTTTGCGAGAGACGTCGCACATGAGTGTCGACTGCGATCCCAACCACCACACCGAAAGCATTGCCCAGAACGATGTTGGCCGTCTTGCGTGCAGCGCCCGGCAGAGTGGTCAGCTCTTCCATCGTCCGCGGAACCTGTCCAGCGAACTCATCGATCAGTTTGTGGGCCGTCGCCTGGATATTCTTCGTTTTCTGCCTGAAGAAACCCGTCGACTTGATGTCCTTTTGCAGTTCTTCGGGGTCAGCCTGGGCATAGTCCTTGATGGTCGGGTACTTCTTGAACAACTCGGCCGTCACCTTATTGACCATCACATCTGTGCACTGGGCCGAAAGGATCGTGGCGAACAGCATCTCGTGAGGAGGGCCGAACACCAAGGCGCATTTGGCGTCTGGGTACTCCTTGCCGAGGCGCCGAAGGATCGCTCCAAACCTCTCGTTGGCAGGAGATGACCTCAATGGCGATGGTTTGGACTTGGGTGACATGCGATCAGGGTATCGTGCCGCTTCCCAAACAAACAGTTGTTTGGTAGAGTTCATGACATGGCATTAGCCCAACCCATACCCAGGCGTGAGCAGATCCTCAAGCTCGCTGCGCACCTTTTCAGCGAGAAGGGGTACAACGGAACTTCGATGCAGGATCTGGCTGATGGCCTGGGCATCTTGCGCGGCTCCATCTACGCGCATATCGATTCCAAGGAAGACCTGCTGTTCGAGATCGTCGACCGGGGGGCAGACCGCTTCATCACGCGCATCACCGAAGTCGCCTCCTCCCAAGGGGACCCAGCCGAGAAACTCCGGGCGGCATTGTTGGCCCACATAACGACTGTCGCCGAGCATCTTGACGCCTCAACCGTGTTCTTGAACGACTGGCGTCTGCTATCGCCGGACAAGAAACGAAAGATCAATAACAAGCGCAGACGCTATGAAAACGTCGTCGAGAGTTTGATCTGCGAGGGAATCGCATCGGGGGCCTTCGCTCCCGATCTCGACGCTAGGTTCGCAACGCTTACTTTCCTTTCAACCGTCAACTGGCTTTATCAGTGGTACGACCCAGATGGTCAACTCACGGCACAGCAAGTTGCCAACAGGTTTGCTGAGATACTCATCCAAGGATTCACGAACAGGAGAAGCCTATGAATTACGAACAAAGAGTGACCGACTTCAAGGCTCGCATCGACGCCGGCGACAAGATCGAGACCAACGATTGGATGCCCGATGAATACCGTCTCGCCGTTCTGAAGTTCATAGAGATGCATGCCAATTCGGAGGTTATGGGCGCCCTTCCTGAGCGCGAATGGATACCAAGGGCGCCGAGCCTTCGCCGCAAGATGTCGCTCACCGCGAAGGTTCAGGATGAGGTTGGCCACGCGCAACTTCTGTACCGGGTAGCTGAGGATCTCGGCAAGAGCCGTGACGCCATGTTCGAGGATCTGATCCATGGGCGCACGAAGTTCCACAACGTATTTCACTACCCAACACAGCATTGGGGTGATGTCGCCATCATCGGCTGGCTCATCGACGGTGCAGCCCTGGTGACTCAGCGGGCCCTGCTCGATTGCAGTTATGCGCCGTATGTCCGCGTGATGAAGCGGATCTGTTCCGAAGAGCAACTGCATCTTCGCCACGGCGAGGACATCACATTGGAACTCGCGAATGGTACCGAGCGCCAGCGTTGGATGTTCCAAGACGGATTGAACCGGTGGTGGGAGGCCATCATGCACTTCTTCGGTCCCCCGTCGAACCCGGCCAAAGACGTGCTGCTCAAATGGAACATCAAGTCCAAGACGAATGAAGCCTTGCGCACAGAGTTCCTCGATCACTACGTTCCACGCATCTTCGACCTGGGATTCGAACTGCCCGACAAAGGCCTTCATTTCGATGAGTCAACGGGCCATTGGGTGCCTGGTGAGATCGATTGGACCATCTTCTGGCAGATCGTGAAAGGCAATGGCCCTTCGACCGAAGAACGGCTATCGATGCGCCGCAGGGTTTGGGACCATCACCGTTGGGTCCGCGAAGCGATGACCGAATCAGCGTGGGATGCCGCCTGATGGATGTTTGGGAAGTGTTTCAACAGAAGAGCCATCAAGACCCGTTCGTGCATGTGGGCAGCGTTCTCGCTCCGGATGATCAGATGGCCCTTTCGTACGCGAAGGAATGCTTCTTTAGACGCAAAGAAGGCAAGGGCCTATGGGTCGCCAAGAGGCATGACATCCACGTGCTGCTGGACACGAAGATGCTGGAGCAGGTTACCGACAAGTCCTACAGATACCCAGAGGCATATCGCGGTGTCGTCGAGAAGCGCGAGATCGCCAGAGCCCGCGCAGGAGCTTCAGCAACGCGCGCTCCATCGGGCAAGGACACCGCGCTGGCGGGGGATGAATTCGAATGACCCAACCACTTGGATCGGTTCTGCTTGCTCTCGCCGATGACGAGTTGATCATCGGCCACAGACACTCTGAATGGACCGGGTGGGCCCCACACATCGAAGAAGACATCGCGTTCAGTTCGATCGCTCAAGACGAGATCGGTCACGCCAACCTGTTCTACAGCTTGCTCGCTGACGTCGAAGGCACCACTGCGGATCAACTCGCATTCGCCCGCCAACCGGCCGATTACACCAACGCCATCATCTGCGAGCGGTCGAACGGAGACTGGGCCTTCACCATCGCCCGTCATTTCCTCTACGAGATCGCCGAGCGGATCCGGCTTGAGGCCTTGTCTAAATCGAGTCATGACCCGCTGGCGCAAGTATGCGAGAAGCTGCTGCGCGAAGAGCGCTACCACGAACTGCATGCCACGGCTTGGTTCAAGAGGCTCGCAACTGGACCAGTGGAAGGCAGACACCAGATGGCTATGGCTCTGTCAGAAACGCTCGCAGATGCGGCGGGCCTTTTCGAACCGTTCAGCGCAGAGTCCGACGCGCTAAGCCAAGGGATACTTCCCGTTGCATCTTTCGAACTGATGGCCACTTGGCTGGAAGAAGCCATGTCGCTTATCGAGTCCGAAGGGCTGCCGGTAACGATCAAAGAAGCGAGCGACAACACCAACTTTCTACCAACTTCATCGGGCGAATTGACGACGACACCGGACAACTCCGAGATCGACCAGCCCAAACTGGTTCGCGACGGTGGACGCTGGTTACTTACCGGAAACCTCACAGGCATGGGAGGACGCAAGGGACATCATTCGCCGGAGTTCATGTCGCTCTGGGACGATCTAACCAAGACCTACCGCGAGGAGCCGAGCGCGACATGGTGAAGACCGCCGACGATGTGTATGCCGCTCTTGCCGAAGTGAGTGATCCCGAGATACCAGCCGTGTCGGTGATCGACCTTGGGATGATCGAAGCGGTTGAGGTAAGCGGGGCCAAAGCCAAAGTTACCCTCCTGCCAACGTTCGTCGGATGCCCTGCTCTTGATGTGATCCGTGAAGACATCGGCAAGGCACTGACCAACGCCGGATTCGAACCGAAGATCGAAGTCACGTACCAGCCGGCGTGGACCAGTGAACGCATCACTGCCACCGGCAGGAAGAAGCTCGCCGACTACGGCCTTGCCCCTCCAACGGGAGTGCGGGCTGTGGGTAAAGTGAAACTCGATCTACTCAAGCCGGCTCGGTGTCCATACTGTGGATCGGCGGACACAGTTATGGAAAGTGCCTTCGGCCCAACGGCCTGCAGGGCCACTTGCTATTGCCGAGCATGCAGGAACCCTTTCGAACAATTCAAGAACGTCTGACAAAGAAAGGCAGGCAAACGTGACCGAAGACCTTATGCCGCTACTAGGGATAGACCACCTGGAGTTCTGGGTGGGCAACGCTAGGCAGGCCGCGTACTTCTATTCGAAAGCTTTGGGTTTCACCCCTGTCGCGTACGCCGGGCTCGAGACGGGGACCCGCGACAAGGCCTCTTATGTTCTTCAACAAGGAGACATCCGATTCGTCGTGAGCGGTTCGCTATCGCCTGATCACGAGATAGCCGAGCATGTTCGACTTCATGGAGACGGAGTGAAGGTCGTTTCCATCTCGGTCCCCGACGCCGAACACGCGTGGAAACACGCCACGGCCCAGGGGGCCAGGTCATTCCAAGAGCCAACCGAGACCTCCGACGAGAACGGCATACTTCGGACCTCGGCCATCCATACATACGGCGAAACGATCCACCTGTTCGTAGATCGCAGCGCTTACAACGGTGCATTCGCGCCCGGATATAAGGATCTCGGCAACGTTCCCGATGACGTTGGACTGCGGAGCCTCGACCACGTCGTTGGCAACGTCGAGTTGGGCAAGATGCAAGAGTGGGTCAAGTTCTACGAAGACGTCTTTGGCATGACCGAGATGATCCATTTCACCGACAAGGCCATCTCGACTGAATACTCGGCCCTTATGTCGAAGGTGTGCGTCGACGGGAGCGGGCGCATCAAGTTCCCGATCAACGAACCAGCCGAAGGCAAGCGCAAATCTCAGATCGAGGAGTATCTCGACTATTACAAGACGCCAGGTGTCCAGCACATCGCACTTGCCAGCGATGACATAGTGAAAACCGTCGATGCCCTGCATGCCAGGGGGGTCGATTTCCTTACGATCCCAGGCAACTACTACGAAGACGCTATGTCGCGCGTCGGTACGATCGAAGAGGACTACAAGGACCTAGAGAGACTGGGCATACTGGTCGACCGCGACGACGAGGGTTACCTTTTGCAGATCTTCACTGCCAACGCGCAAGATCGGCCTACGGTGTTCTTCGAGGTGATCGAACGCCATGGTTCACGCGGTTTCGGCGAGGGTAACTTCAAGGCTCTGTTCGAGGCGATCGAGCGCGAACAAGACGCGCGAGGAAATCTATAAGGCATCGGCGTTACTTAGGCCGGCCAGATACCGCGCTTGCGTTTATCGGGAAGGATGTGCGACGACAAGGCTACTCGCTTCTCGAGCTCATCGACACGCGCCGCTAGTTCTGCCTGACGCGAGGTTAGCGTCGCCGGGATGTTGGTTAGCGATCGCTCAAGAGCGTTCAATCGCTCCACCAGGTTCGATGCCGAACCCGACTGAGGCTTCGCCGCCAACCCGCTAAGGACCCGCTCGATGGTGTCGATCCGAGCCGTGAGGTCCGATGGGACCTGGGAGTGGGCATGCATCTCGCCTGTTTGACGCTCGAGTGACTCAACGCGGGCCCGCAGGCCTTCGGCCACGGTGTCTTGCCGTGGTTGATTCGCAAGTACCGCTATGCGCTGCTCCAATGTTGAGATGCGTTCATCTAGCTCCGCAGGCACAACTTCAACGACCTCGGGCATGCGTCCGGAAGCGGTGGTCATCGATTGGCCAAGAACCGCAACGCGCGCCGTTAGTTCATCGAACCTTTGGCCCATCTCGGCTACTTTGCGTGAAACGTAATTGACGGCGCCACTGCGCTCGTCTTCTGCCGATCCGGCCTCGCTCATGCTGGCCACCTGAGATGCAAGAACTTCAACCCGCGTTGCTTGCCTGGCGAGCGCTTCTTCGATCAGTTGCCTCACCCGATTGTCGAGAGCGTCGAGCCTCGCTGACAATGATCCGACTGCCGCGCTCGAATCATCGCGCTGGTTTGCGCGCACACCTTCGATAGTCCCCATTCGCGCAAACAGCTCTTCCGAGCGGATCTTCATGTCGGACAGATCTCGGGTCAGGTCCTGTAGTGCAGCCCCCCATTCTTGTTCGCCCCGCGCGATCGTCGATTCGAGATGCACCGCGGCCCCGGCGGCTTTGTCTTCTGAAGACTTGATCCGCGAAAACAGATCACCTCTTACCAGTTCCACGGCCTCTGCGAACGAGGTCATCTTCTGCTCAACTGCTTCCTTCAATTGGTGGATGTCGATCCGTACGTCGGCTTGGGACTCGCTGATGCGAGCATGTATCTCGCGACGCTCGGTATCGATCAGCGCGTCAACACGTTCCTGGAAAGCGGCTAGCGATGATCTGTTCGCGCTCAGGTTTGAAAGTAACCGGGCCTCGATGTTCGACTTGAGTTCTTCGAACCCGAGGTCTATCGATTCGCGGGTCTGCTCCGCCATGCTCTGCGCCGCTACCTCTAGCTCGGCCGTCTTCGCGATGACTCTCGCCTCGACCTCGGCCGCTTTAGAATCCATTCGAACCTCGGTCTGAGCGGCGAGATCCTCGAACCGTTGCATCCGCTTCGATGCATCGACTTCGATCCTCGACGCGCGCTCGTCGAGCTTGGCGGTCAGTAACTCCAAACGCTCCGCCTCGGCCGCCGCAGAGCGTGTACGTTCTTCGACCCCAGTTTCCAGAGCGATCAGTTCGCCCCTTAGGTGGCCTTCGGACTTGTCGAAACGCGCGCTTGCGTCTTGCACGATCTGCACCAGATCGGCCCGAAGGTGATTCACGGTTTCGGTTGCACGATCTTCGATGTCCGTCAGCGAAGCCATCAACTTCTTCTCGAGGCCCAGCACCGCGTCGCGCTGGTCAGTGCTCGTCACCCCCACTGCCTCTAGAGCATCTTCGAGGCGAGCTCTCATGATCGAGAACTCACCCTGCATACCGCGATCCGCTTCATCACGACGGGCAGCTAGGCGCTCTATCTGCCTTTCGACGAATGCCAAGCGGATGTCGATGTGAGCCATTGCCTCACCCTCGTTGATCTCGTCGAGGGCCTGGGCAAGACTCAGGACCGATTCGGATTGCTCTTCATCGAGCACCTCTCCCGCCTGCTCGGCTGACCGCTTTACCGCTTCAAGCTGCGATTTGGTGGCGCGTGGGACTCTTTTCGATGGGGGTTTCTCGTTCGAGGGCATAGTTTCTCCGGACGCGTCGGCTTAGGGGGTTATATGGGATACCCCGGATTTTCCCACTCTTTGCGGCTGGAGTAAACCCCTTGAGTGGTCGGCATCGGGATGGCTCTCCTGCCCCCGCCCCCCGGCTGCAGGAATGGGTAAACTTCGCGCATGAAGGTTTCCGAGATCATGACTCGCGCGGTCGTCGTCGACGCCGCTGACGACACGCTCGCCGACGCCGCGGCCAAGATGCGCGAACAACAAACCGGCTCTTTGCTCATCATGGACGGTGAGAAGCTACTTGGCATCTTCACTGAACGAGATCTGCTGAAGGCTGTGGCTAAAGGACGCGATCCCAAGAGCACTCTTCTGCAGGACGAGATGACCACCGAACTGGTAACCATCTCTCCCAATGCCAAACTGCGAGAGGCCGCTTCGGTGATGGCATCGAAGTGGATACGTCACCTGCCGGTGGTCGATGGCACCATGGTGTTGGGGGTTATCTCTCAAAGAGACCTAACAGGTCTGCTCGACAAGCTCCTGGACGAACCCGAGCACATCGATCGACTGAGCGAGAAAGAATTGGTCCGCACTAGAAGGATCCGCCGCATCGAAGCTGGGGACCTCGACTGATATTCAGGTAAAACTTCGGACCTGGTGCTACCCGAGGAACCCTTTGACCGCAGACATGATCTTTTTCGGTGAAGTCACGATGATCTGATCGACCTTCCCTTTCAACCCATGCGAGGCGGTGGCTTTGTCGCTCACCAAGATAACGGGAACGCCCTTCAGGGCCCCCTTGTCCGCCAATATGGTAACCATCTGTTTACCTCTCTCGGGCAAACGCGTCATGTCTACGATCAATAATTCAGGCTCAACGCCCGGGATCTGTTTCTGTACATCACCTTTAGGCTCCTCGACCCACGGCACGGAATAGCCCTTCTGCCGTAAGGCGCTTATCCAAGGGCGGTTCTCTTCCCAACAAAGAACGGCTACGCCTGCCACGTCAGTCCTTGGGCCGAGGGTTGGGGCGACCTGGCTGCTGCTCTGACGACGCCCTTGTTGGGATCATGACCCTTCTCACGAATTCACAGACAACGACTCCGTCTTGGTTATACGCAATCGTGCGAACCTTGACGATGCCGCGGTCCGGTTTGGATTTCGACGGAGAGATATCGAGGACTTCGGTCTCGGCATAGATGGTGTCGCCATGAAAAACGGGCGCCGGATGCTTGAGGTACTCGATCTCTAGATTGGCGATCGCGCGCGCCGAAACATCGGGAACGCTTATCCCCAAAGCGAGCGAATAGACGAGGTTTCCGACAACCACGTTTCGTTTGAACTGTGTGGACGTTTCAGCGTAATGCTGATTGGTATGCAAAGGATGGTGGTTCATCGTGATCATGCAGAACAGATGATCGTCGTACTCGGTGATCGTTTTACTCAGACGATGCTTGTAGACATCGCCAACGGTGAAGTCTTCGAGGAACCTTCCGAACGCCAATTCTTGCGTCAACGCCTACCCTCCAACGATCGAAGCAGATGGCCATCGGGATCCCGAAGGCATGCTCCGAAAACAATCGTGCTTGCTAGTTCAAGTAACGATTCCAACACCGCGCACTTCAACCCTACTAACTCTCGACCTTGTAGCGCGCCAAGAGCTGTTTGGCGATGATGCCTCTTTGGATCTCGCTAGTACCTTCGCCGATCAGAAGGAATGGGGCATCACGGTAAAGCCTCTCCACTGTGAATTCAGCTGAGTACCCATAACCGCCGTGGATGCGCAAGGCATCGAGGCAGATCTCGAAACAAGCCTCCGACGCAAAAAGCTTAGCCATACCGGCCTCTAGGTCGGTTCTTTCCCCCGCATCTTTCTTCTGAGCAGCACTCAGCAACATCAACTTCGATGCTTCTAACTTCGTCGCCATGTCGGCGAGCATGTGTTGGATCGCTTGATGCTCCGAGATGACCTTGCCGCCCGCGCTTCGGATCTGGGCGTAGTTTACGGCCTCCTCGAAAGCGCGGGTGGAAACACCAACAGCCCGAGCAGCAACATTGACCCTTCCCACCTCGATGCCATCCATCACCTGATAGAAACCCTGTCCCTCTTCTTCACCCAGAAGTTGAGTCACCGGTACCCGGTGTCCTTCGAAGGTCAGTTCTGTGGTTTCGACTCCTTTATAACCGAGCTTTGGGATGTTCTTGCCAACCAAGAGACCGGGGGCCGGGTTCTGATCATTGGCCGTCTTTTCGACAAGCAACAGGCTCATGCCTTTTCGAGGAGGCTGAGCCGAAGGATCGGTTTTGCAAAGAAGCGTGACGATGCCTGAGCGGAGTCCATTGGTGACCCACATCTTCTGGCCGTCGACCACGTAGTCGTCGCCATCCCTGATCGCTTTACAGGCGATAGCGGCAACATCGGAACCGGCACCGGGCTCTGACATCGAAAGCGCAGCACGCACTTCGCCGGTTGCCAATCTTGGAAGATACCTTTGCTTCTGCTCTTCGGTGCCGTGCTTCTTGATCAGGTATCCGGTCATGAAATGGGTATTCATGATCCCCGATAAACTCATCCACCCGCGTGACAGTTCAACGCCGATCAGCGCGTAGAGGGTGAGAGATTGGCCAAGCCCGCCGAACTCCTCAGGGATGGTGACGCCGAAGAGTCCCATCTCTTTCATCTGCTCAACGATCTTCTCGGGGTACTCGTCGCGATGCTCCATCTCATTGGCCACTGGGATGACTTCACGGTCAACGAAATCGCGAACGGTTTTCAAGATCTCCTTCTGGAAATCGTCGAGTTGAACTCCGATGGTCATGCTTCGCCCCACTCGGCTTTGAAATCTCCCCACGTCTTGACCGGTTTGAGACCCGCGGCTTCACCTCGTGCGACGAATTGGGTGGCCATCTTCCGTGAGGCTTCGTCGATCATCTCTTTGCCAAACATCACCGCTCCGGTTTCCTGCACCGCGGTTGCATGCTCATAGGCTTCGAGCATGGCAACTGCTTTATCGAATTCGTCCTGGGTGGGGGTAAAGACATCGTTCAAGATGTCTATCTGACCTGGATGCAGTGACCATTTTCCATCGTAGCCAAGCGCTCTTGCGCGCATCGCTGCCTCGCGGTAACCATCGAGGTCATTGATCAGAAGGTAAGGGCCATCTATGGCTTGAAGTCCTGCATCGCGTGCCGCTACTAGGATCGTTTCGAGAACCCAGTGCCAATGGTCACCCGGATAACCAGGCATCGGGAGCCCCGCGGTCACAGTGGGCAGGCCCAGCGACGCACTCATGTCGGCTGGGCCGAATATGAGTGTTTCCATGCGGCCGGACGCGTGAGCGATATCGAAGATGTTCTTGAGTCCCGTCGCGGTCTCGATCTGAACCTCCAGTCCGATGCGCTTCGAGATACCTACGGTTTCTTCGATCATCGTCAGGAGTTTGTCTACGAAAACTACGTCGCTCGCATGTTCGACCTTGGGGATCATGATGCAATCGAGCAGGTCCCCGGCGGGCTCGATCACCTCGATGATGTCTCGATAGCACCACTTGGTGTATACACCGTTTACCCTGAGCACCAGGGTCTTGCCTGCCCAATCGCCCTCTTTGAGCGCTTGAACGACATTCGCCCTGGCCCCCTCTTTGGCAAGGGGGGCAACGGAATCTTCGAGGTCGAAGAAGATCTCGTCGGCCGGAAGCGATGGTGCTTTTGAAAGGAATTTCGGATTTGAACCAGGTACGGCATGACACGAACGGCGAGATCTCATCAGGGATTAGCCTCCAGCTCGAATGGCCTGATATGTATGAATCTTATCCAAGACGAGTGGGAGTGACCGAGTGACCAAAAATGACCCGATCGAGTTGGCCGCCATAGACCGAGGTGCGGGCAGTACTGTCGCGCTAGTCCATGGAGGGGTTTTCCACTCAGGCCCTGCGTGGGCCAAAAGCATCTCTCCACTTGTCGATGCAGGATTCAGAGCGATCGCAGTTGATCGCAGAGGCCATGGGCGCTCAGATCCAGGAGGGTCCGACGACATCCCAGTGCATCTTCATGCCGACGACCTTCGGCTTACGCTCGAACTGCGCGACGCAGACCCTTCTCATCTCGTCGGAGTCTCATACGGGGCACTTGTGTGTTTGGAATACGCGCTCAGTTGGCCTGATCGAGTCGTTTCATTGGTCCTCGTCGAACCGCCCCTGTTCACCTGGCTCGCCGATGATCCCGATTACGCAGTTTGGTACGAGAGTTTCCTGAAGATCGAAGAGCGCGCGACGAAAACATCAGAGGACCTAGCCGACTGGGTAACCGATTGGCTGTCGTTGATAGACCCAAACATGGCCCGCGATGTGAAACCGGGCTCTCAGTATTGGCCGATCATCGAAAAGCAAGCGCCGTTGATCTTCAAAGAGGAAGCGGGGTGGCATTACCAACCTTCGGACGATGCGGTACATACCCTCACTGTCCCTGTTCTCGTGATGAATGGGGACCAGAGCGAACCGCCGATGCAGGTGATCGGCACGCGACTCGCTGAAGCATTGCCTTTGGGGTCGCATATGTGGGTCGGGGGCGGCGGCCATGACCTTCATGCCCGCATGTCGGACACGTTCAACGACGCGCTCATCGACTTCATCTCCAGGTACGACGGCTGATGCCGACCGCCCCTCCCCAGCGCCTGCTGCTTGGACCTGGGCCGTCGCCCGTTTCAGCGCGCGTGAGAGAAGCCATGGCGATGCCGCTAGTTGGTCACCTAGATCCCTGGTTCCTTGGGGTGCTAGACGAAGTCGCAACCAACCTGAGATACGCATTCAAAACCTCTAACGACTTGACGTTTGCTATCTCTGGAACGGGCTCGGCCGGCATGGAAGCGGCCTTGGTAAATGTTCTGCAACCGGGCGACGAAGTCATCATCGGCGTATGTGGTGTCTTCGGAGAACGCATGACGCAGATCGCAGGGAGGCTGGGCGCCTTGGTAGTGCGCGTCGAGGCTCAATGGGGGGAAGCGATCGAAACGGAACTCGTTCTCGATGCGATCAAGGCTCATCCCAACGCTCGAGCCGTAGGGTTAGTGCACGCCGAAACTTCCACGGGCGTTCAGCAGCCCATCGATGAGATCGCTTCAGTGATTCGCGACGATAACGCACTCTTGATAGTCGACGCGGTTGCCTCTCTGGGAGGCTTAGAACTTCACACAGACCAAAGCGGCATCGATATCTGCTACTCAGCAACTCAGAAGTGTCTTGGCATTCCACCCGGGCTCGCTCCGATCACGTTTTCCAAGAAGGCTGTACAGGTCATCGAAGATCGCACAAACCCGATCGGATCTTGGTACCTGGACGCATCGATGATCAGACAGTACTGGGGGACCGAACGCGTCTATCACCACACAGCCCCTATCTCGATGATCTACGGACTGGCCGAAGGACTTCGTGTACTGAAAGAAGAGGGCCTTGAAGACCGTTGGGCGCGACACTTGGAAGTTGGGAAACGACTCCAACACGAACTCATCGCACGCGGCTTCACCCTGTTCGCCGCCGAGGGATACCGGCTGCCCCAATTGACATCGATGTTGGTGCCCGAAGGCTTCGACGCGAAGACAGCACGCTCGAGGCTCTTGGATGAGTTCGGCATCGAGGTTGGTGGCGGTTTGGGTGATTTCTCAGAGACCATGTTGCGAGTTGGCCTGATGGGTGAAGGCGCGAGACACGAATACGTCGACCGGTTATTAGAGGCTCTCGATCGGATCTTCTGAACGCAAGTCTGTTTTCGCCCTACACTGGTTGGGGGTTCGGGGGTGTAGCAGCCCACATCCGCTCATAACTCATGAGCGCCAGAAGCTGCGAAACCCCTGAAAGTAAGGCTTGGAGGCTTCGGCCCCGGGACCGGAAAGGATAAACATGGCGATCACCATTCGCGACATCGCCCGCTACAAAGCCGACGGCAAACGCTTCGTAATGCTGACTGCCTACGACTTCCCAACGGCGAAGATCCTCGATGAGTCAGGGATACCGGTTCTGCTGGTGGGCGACTCGCTAGCTCAGGTCATCTTGGGTTACGACACCACACTTCCCGTGACGATGGACGAGATGCTGCATCATGCAAGAGCGGTGGCGCGAGGGGCGAAGGAGGCACTGATCGTTGGGGATATGCCATTCGCTAGTTACCAGATCTCGGTTGAAGATGGCATCCGAAACGCGACCCGTTACCTGAAGGAAGGCAACGTTCACGCCGTTAAACTCGAAGGTGCACAAACCGAACTTACTGCTGCACTGGTCGATATGGGAGTCCCGGTTATGGCCCACTTGGGATTGACCCCTCAATCGGTGCACGCGATGGGCGGATATCGAGTTCAAGCGAAGAGCGAGGAGACTGCCTCGCGTTTGCTTTCCGACGCGGAGAATCTACAGAAAGCAGGGGCGTTCTCTTTGGTGTTAGAAGGCATACCAACCGACGTTGCACAAAGGGTAACTTCGACGCTGGACATCCCAACCATCGGGATCGGCGCCGGGCCGCATTGCGACGCACAAGTGCTCGTCATCACCGACCTTCTTGGGATGGGTTCTGGCAAGTACCCCAAGTTCGTCAAACCTTACGCCAACCTTCGTGAAACGATCGTCGACGCTGTGGGTAGGTTTAGAACCGAGGTCGAATCGGGGACATTCCCCGATGATGAGCACTCTTACTGAACTGCGGGAACATCCCAGGTGCTCTAACTCGCAACGACCATGGTAAAGCCACTGCCTCGGCTACCGCCGGCAACCATCGAAGAACACGCGATGATCGGAGACACGCGAACAGCCGCGTTGATAGACCGCCATGGTTCCGTAGATTGGCTATGCGCGCCGCGGTTCGACTCGGATCCCGTGTTCAACCGACTCCTCGCTCGCGATGGAACAGCGTTCGACCTATACGTCGAGAAAGCGCAACCGCCCCGCCGGAGGTACGAGGGTGCGACCCTTGTGACGCAATGGAGCACGCCCGCAGGAGACCTCGAGGTACGCGACTGCATGCCCACGGATGTGAAGCCGCATCTGCTTCCGACTTCACTCCTGGTACGCCACATGACCTGCACCAGAGGCCGAGTCGAGGTGACTGTTCGATTAGATGTCACTCGAGGCTTCGAGGAAACTCCAACTAAGCAGACCTTCTACAGAGCTGGATCGATCTACGAGATCGGCAATCTCGCCTTGGGTCTCACGTCGGATCTAGATGAACGCATCGAACTGGCCAAACCACTGAGATTCGGGATCTCCCAGGCAGATTCGAAGACGATCGCTCTGTCGTTCAATGATTCACAACCTGCTGTCTTCCCGGCGATCGGTGCCTCGTTGCAACTGATAGACGAGGACGAGCGAGCTTGGAAACGATGGATGTCGGAGGTCGAATACGAAGGGCCGCGAGCGGATCTCGTTCAACGCAGTCTTCTCACATTGCGCCTGCTCACTTATTCGCCTTCTGGCGCACCTGTGGCAGCGCCAACGACTTCACTTCCGGGAGCGGTTGGCTACGCAGACGGTCGCAACTGGGACTATCGCTACTCCTGGCCACGCGATGCGAGTCTTGGCATAACTGCCTTCTTGCGAAGCGGTATGCCAGAAGAATCTCGTGCCTTCCTTCACTGGCTTCGTCATGCAGGACGGGTGTCTCGTCCCGAGATCAAGGTCTTGTACAGGGTGGATGGAACCAACCCTCCGAAGGAATCAGTGGTCGGATCTGGCGGTTTCGCACACAGCGCTCCCCTTCTGGTGGGAAACCGCGCTTCTGATCAATTCCAACTCGATGCCTATGGATGGGTCCTGGGGGCTGCCGATCGATTCAGCGACGCAGCAGGAGGCGTTGACGGAGAAACTCTGCGAACAGTTGCTGCCGCCGCGGACCTCGTGGGCAAGCGATGGATGCAGCCCGACAGCGGCATATGGGAGATGCGAACACACCCTCAGCATCATGTCCACTCGAAGATGATGTCTTGGGTGGCCCTCGACAGCGCCTTGTCGCTGCTGCCGGATCACAGGCATGCGAAAGCTTGGCAGATGGCGCGCGAGGCATTGTTCATCGACGTTCGCAGCAAGGGCATCGTCCAAGGTCAGTCTTATTACTCGCGCACGTATGGCTCGACGCAAACAGATGCTGCGCTCCTTTCAACGATCATCGAATTCGAACCGGACCCTCGGCTCAGGTTAGGCACGATCGACGCGATACGCCGGGAACTGTCGGCGGGAGGCCCTCTTCTCAAGCGATATCGAGTGCCCGATGGGATCGAGAGCGAAGAGGGAGCATTTGTCGTGTGCACGTTCTGGCTGATATCCGCTCTTGCCAAAGTCGGCAGGAAGCAACAAGCGACGGATCTTTTCGATGAGATCGCTTCGATGGCCAATGACGTTGGCCTGTTCGCTGAACAGATCGAGCCAGGCACGCACCGGTTCCTCGGTAACTTTCCGCAGGCCATTTCACACTCATCGCTGGTTATCGCCGCGCACGATATTACCGTTGCACACGACGAATGAGTCCTATCACCTTTGGCCCAGAGTCGCCCCCAAGATAGCTCCGTAGATCAGATGGGCAAACAGCACGACGACAGGAGTGCGCGTTCCATAATGAAGACCCATCAGGCCCGGGGGTTCTAGAACGTGGTTCAGCGACCTGCCTTGACTCTCCGATGCCATGCGTGGATGGAAGCCGGGCATCATGGGGATGATCAAGATCGATGCAGCCAGGCCATGAGCAAGGCCGAACATCGCACCCAGCCACCATGTCGACCATCCGAGCGAGGAGAAGGCTAAGAGGTAAAGCACGGCGAATGCTTGTCCGTTGACGATGTGGATCAACGATCCGACGACACGAGCACGATCTGGATCTTCGATGAAGATCGTCCCGAGCAGCATTGGAATGTCAAGGCGCGAGAATCCGGCGACCTGGGAGACAACCATGATGCCGGTCAGGGCCGCCGTGGCCGCTAGGCCGAATGTGGCCCAGGCTTTCCAGTCCATCAACCTGCCCGCGCATCAATGAAGTGAGATGCAGTCATAATCCTGATCGGTCATATCGGGACCCTGGAAGCGGACCTCTACGCTGCTGCTTGTAGTCCATGGTGCAGATTTATATGCGATTGGATCACCGAAAAAGGGTAAAGAACAGGCGATTGTTTGAAAGGAGATCCAGATTGACCGTAAAGCTCGTAGGCGATGCGCTGGAGGAGAAAGAACCAAAGGCCATCGTGCTAGACGAGAGCCCTCGACGGCTCATCGACGTGGAAGCGGCGCAGAGCGCAGTTGGCGATCTGCTCAGCGCCCTGGGATTCGACTGGCAAAACGACGATCACCTGAGTGAAACTCCGCTTCGGGTGGTCAAGTCTTTCCAGGAGCAGCTTTCATTCGAAGAGGTTGCGCTTACGACCTTCCCGAATGAAGGCTACGACGAACTAGTCATAGCCAAAGACATCAGTTTCCATTCTCTATGTGCCCATCACCTGCTGCCATTCGAAGGCGTTGCGCACGTTGGATACATCCCCGACACACGGATCATCGGCCTTTCCAAACTTGCCCGAGTGGTGGACCTGTTCGCCCATCGACTTCAAGTGCAGGAGCGGATCACTTACCAGGTCGCGCATTGGTTGCAAACCAATCTGCAGCCGAAGGGCGTTGGAGTGGTCATCGAAGCGGAACATTGCTGCATGACTATCAGGGGTGTCAAAAAGCCCGGATCCGCCGCTATCACGTCGACTCTGCTTGGGTCCATTCGCAACGACCTCAAGACTCGTGAAGAATTCTTAGCCCTCATCCGAGGAGGCGTTAGATGAGTTCAAACGGATCTACTCGCGTGATGCGCCGTGAGACTTTCAATGCCGGTCACCGGCTTTTCCGTCCCGATTGGTCCGACGAACAGAACTACCGGGTGTTCGGTAAGTGCAGCAATCCCACCGGACACGGGCACAACTACACGATCGAAGTAACCCTTGAAGGACCGATCGATCCTGAGACTGGATATGTCTTCGATCTGAAGCAGTTGTCCGACATCATCTCGAAACGGGTCTTGCACGATGTGGATCACCACAACCTCAACACTGACGTCGAGTGGTTGGCCGGCAAGAACCCAACGGCCGAAGTGTTGGTTGAGGCGTTCTGGGAGAGGCTCGAACCCGACTTGCCCACCGGTCTGCTCGCATCCATAAAGATCTCTGAGACTGAAAAGAACTGGGCGGAGAAGCGGCGGCCTTGAAGGGGCCCTCGTTGATCGGTCCAACGGGCATCAGTCCCCCGGCAAGCCTTAGAGCCAGATATTCACCCCAAGACCTAACGTGCTTCTCGGAAGAAGAACTGCAACGCTTCCTCGGCCCCGCGCTGGCAAACAAGATCCATACATCATGGGACGAAACGATCGAAGCCCTGGCTTGGGAGATCTTGTACCGCAAAGAGCCAGAGCTCTATGACCGGATGATCGCAGGCGAGCCGGTATCTGAGGGGCTGCTCGATTGGCTTCCCATCGCGGGCGACGTCGTCGAGGTCGCCGCTGGCACAGGGCGGCTCACGCTCTCGATGCCGCCCCGGTGGAGCCGGCTGGTCGCCGTGGAGCCGGTAGCTGCCATGCGCAAGATCCTCGAAGCAAGGATCGCTGCAGATCGCAAGCCCGACATCTGCGTCGTAGAGGGATACTTCGATCGAATCGCACTACCCGATGCATGGGCCGATGTAGTTATCACTTGTTCGTCATTCACGACCGACCCAGGGCATGGAGGACAGCGAGGCCTCGACGAACTCACACGCATCACTCGTAAAGGCGGCAAGATGATATTCATCTCCCCCACGGACATTGGATGGTTCATCGAGCGCGGATTCGATCGGATCGATTTTCCTGCCCAACAGTTCGCTACATTCGCGAACGAGCAGGAAGCTCGATCGATAGCATCGGTGTTCTATCCATACGCGCTCGACGACGTGCTGCCCGACGGACGCGTGAGCTTCGACGCCCTCGGCATCGAACCACCCCACGAAGCAGTCTGGATGATCAAGTGAAGATCGCGCTGCTTGCCCCACTAGTGACTCCTATCGTTGAGACGCAGAGGGGTGGATCGCAATCGATGGTTGTTGATCTTGCCAGGGCCCTTGGTTCACGAGGCCACCATGTTGCGGTCTTCGCGTCCTTGGGCTCACGGATCGAAGGGGTTGACATTCGCGAGTTACCCATCGACAGCAGGCAACTTCAAAGCGTCGTTTACCGGCCTGGCAACCATTCGCTTGTTACGGGGGCCTCGAGAACTGCTTTCAAGGTCGCATACGAACATATCGCTATGAGTTTCGATGTCATCCATTCCCATGCTTTCGATCCTCCTGCCATCGATGCGGCCCCCACCGGGGCTCCACTCGTTCATACGCTTCACCTTCCGCCAACTGAAGAGATGACGGTCGCCATCAAGAAACGACAGCAAGCGCAGGGCGCCATGATCGTTTGCGTATCGAAACAGCAAGCGATGGCATGGAGAGAAACGATCACCGTTCACCATGTTGTTCGCAATGGGGTCCCCACCGGTCTTATCCCTTGGCGACCAACTTCGGACGGCCGACTTACATACGTAGGCAGACTGAGCCCGGAAAAGGGCGCACACATCGCGATCGCGATCGCAAGAGCAACCGGCTTGCCGATCGACGTCGTCGGAGATGCTTACGACCCAGACTACGTCCGTGACGTGATCGCACCCATGGCGGGCGGCGATGTGAACATCATGGGGCCGCTAGAACGCTCGAAGGTGTGGGAACTGATGTCTCGCGCCGCAGCGGTCGTGGTTCCATCGCTGTGGGACGAGCCGTTCGGAATGGTCGCGGCGGAAGCGCAAGCCGCAGGCGCTCCCGTGATAGCGACAAGACGCGGCGCTCTGATCGAGATCGTTGAAGAAGGCATGACCGGGGCATTCATCGACCCCGGTGACATGGCACGAGCGCCAAAGATCGTTGCCCAAGCGATGAACCTCGACCGCGAGGCGATCAGACATAGCGCAGTTGAACGCCTCGACATCGATGGCATGGTCGATGGATATGAGTCTGTTTATCGCGCCGCGGCGGCGAAGGTCGGTGTCTCGGTTGCGTGAGTGAGGATGCGGTCTTGGGGCAGGTCTGCATCGTGACCGGCGCGAGCAGAGGTATAGGTCGAGCGGTTGCCGAGGCCCTCGCCGGATCTGGGGCCATCGTCGTGATGGCGGCGCGAGACGCCGACGTGCTGGATGAGGTCAGCTCAGGGATCGCAGCGAGAGGCGGTAAAGCCATCGCCGTCCCAACCGACGTTGCCGACGAGAACCAGGTTAGCCATTTATTTGCGACCGCAGCAACCATCGGACCAGTAAGAGCGCTCATCACCGCAGCGGCAATCCTGCGCAAGGGGGCCTTCGACCAGATGTCGATCGATGACTGGAAACAAGTCGTGGATGTCAACCTACAGGGAACATATCTATGTTGCCGCGAAGCATTCCGAATGATGCGCTCCACGGGCGGAGGCAAGATCGTGACACTGTCCTCGTTGTCCGGCGTATATGGCACCGAAAAGTTCCCCGGACTGTCTGCCTACAACGTGTCGAAGTACGGAGTCATAGGACTCACCGAATCTCTCGCAGTCGAGGGAAGGGCACATGGCATAACTGCGATATGCGTAAGCCCTGGAGCCGTTGACACTGAGATGCTTCGACAAGCCGGGTCGGGTCTGATCCCAGGACTGAGGCCTCACGAGCTGGCCGAACTGCTCGTTGATCTGATCGAAGGCGACAATGCCGCGATGAGCGGAACGAACATCCTTTTGTTCTCTAACGCCTAACCGTTCGCTGCGGCGGCGACTGCATCTTGGATCGCAGTCAACGCAGAAGGGTTCTCTAGCGAAGTCAGGTCCCCGGGTTCCTTCCCTAAAGCGATGGCCCTGATCGCTCTTCGCAGGATCTTCGCCGAGCGGGTCCGCGGAAGTTCTGTGACGAAGAAGATCTTCTCGGGTCGAAACGCCTTTCCTATCTCGGCATCCACCATCTGTTTCAGCTCCGCAGCTAGTTCATCGGACCCGCGTGAGTCTGGCGTTAGGACGCAGAAACCCCAAACGGTTTCCCCTTTGACCTCGTGATCAACACCAACCGCTGCAGCCTCCATCACGGATGGGTGCGATACGAAGACCGATTCGAATTCGGCTGGACCGATCCGTTTACCAGCGATGTTCAGAGTGTCGTCACTTCTGCCGTGCAAGAACCAAAACCCATCGCTATCGATCGAAGCCCAATCGCCATGACACCAGATTCCGGGGAAACGCGACCAGTAGGTCTGTATGTATCGATCTGGGTCACCCCAGATACCGCGGGTCATACCCGGCCAAGGCTTGGTGCATACCAATTCGCCGACGCCGCCGCGTACCGGGTTGCCATCGGCATCGACGACATCAACGGCCATCCCAAGTGAAGGTCCTTTCAGCGAGATCGGCTTTATGTCGCTTATCGGATAGGGCGTCAAGAAACAGGCCCCAACCTCGGTGCCTCCCGAGATATTTATGATCGGGCAGCGCCCTTGCCCTACTTCGTTGAACAACCACATATATGGCTCTGGGTTCCACGGTTCGCCAGTCGAGCCGAAGACTCTCAGCTTCGAAAGGTCGTGACTGCGCACCGGTTCGGTGCCCGATGGGATCAATGCGCGAACGAGGGTTGGAGATAGACCCAGGGTTGTCACGGAATGCTTTTCGCAGATATCCCATATCCGATCCGCTTCCGGATAGTTGGGCGCCCCTTCATACAGGACGACCGTGCCGCCGTTCGCGAGCGCGCCAACGGTTTCCCATTGACCCATGATCCACCCCATATCGGTAACCCAGTACAAGATGTCGTCTTCGCGCAGGTCGATTTGGTATGCGACCTCCGATGCGATCTTCACCAAGAACCCGCCGTGAACGTGCACTGATCCTTTCGGCTTCCCGGTTGTTCCAGACGTATAGGCGATCATCCACACGTCTTCTGCATCGGTTTGCTCTGTTTCGCATGAGACGCCGTGACTTTCAACAAGCTCGTGCCACCAGACATCGTGTTTATCGTGCCACTCGACCTCACAACCGAGACGCTTGAAGATGACGGTCTTTGACACTTGGGCGGCGTGCGCGGCCTCGTCGGCGATCTGTTTCATTGGAACCGTGTGACCGCGACGGTAGAAACCGTCAGCGGTGATCAAGACCTTGGCCCCTGCATCTTGAAGACGAAGTGTGATGGCACTGGCCGCGAACCCGGAGAAGATGGGGAGGTAGATGCCGCCGATCTTGGCGATCGCAAGCATCGCAACAACTGCTTCGATGCTCATCGGCATGTAAACCCCGACCGCATCGCCCTTGCCGACGCCAAGCGACTTGAGGCCATTCGCGAAACGAGATGTTTCTTCGGCCAGCTGCGCGTAGGTGACCGTGCGGGTAGCACCATCTTCACCCTCCCAGATGATCGCCTGTTTAGAAGAGCGCTGGCCTGATGCGTTACGGTCGACGCAGTTATGAGCGATATTTATCTTTCCGCCGGTGAACCAGGTTGCCCATTCGATCCCCTGATGCGCATCGAGGACTTTGTCGTATGGCGCGAACCACTCGAAACCGAGGTCCTCGTCGACCGCGGCCCAGTACCATTCGATGTCCTCGATCGAGCGACGCACCATCTCTTCGTATGAGGAGATCTGGTGACGGTCCATCAGTCTCTTGAGATTCGAACCCTCGATGTATCCGGCCGACGGCCGCCAAACAATGTCGAACATGGGGCGCATCATAAAGAATGCTGGGGCCGTCGTTGGATCTGGCCCTAGATCGGTGGCCAAGGGTACGCCCGGCCCCCAGAGGGGGCCGGATAAACCCCAAGACCGATCACCATCGACAAGCGGGACCTAAATGCCTCGATCTCAGCAGGCGAAAGCAGGTCACGAAGACCAGCGACAACCTCGGCGTCGAATCGCGCGCATAGACCCGCCACCGCATCGATGTCGTCCTTTTCGAACGGCTCTCCAACGAAGTCCCAAAGCACCGTTCGCAGTTTGGGGACTTCGTGGAAACAGATCCCATGGTCAACTCCCCATATCTTTGAAGTCGGGTCCAACAGAACATGGCCAGCCTTGCGATCGGCGTTGTTGCAGATGATGTCGAACAGCGCCATCTGCTTGAGAGCGAGCCGATGTGAATCGATCAGGTCGAATGCTGTGGCAGAAAGATCATGTTCCATGAATTCTTGGACGAGGCCAAGACCCATAGGACCTTCTCGGATGATGCTCTGCGGGATGAAATCCCAACCCATCATCTGAGCCACCTTGTAGGCGGCAACCTCCCTTAAACAAAGGGTCCCGTCGGGGAAATCCCAAAGAGGAGCCTCGCCCCGCCGAGGTTTGTAGATGACCAAGATCTTGTTCGCGCCCAGGTCTAATTCAGCTAAGAAAGTGTAGTTCGAGGCGTCTTGGATCAGTCCGATGACTTCGATCTCTCCGGTGGACAGGTCAAGCACCGACATGGGCCTTCAGTTTCAACCGATCCCGGACTTATGACCGTTCGTTGCGAAGCATTTATGGTCCTTTTCCATCGGCAAACCACAAAGCGGACACAGCGGTCTGCCCTGCGTAACGCACGTCATCGCTTGCGTCCATATCAGCCCCAGTTGAGCGAAGGTCACCCAGAACCTGGCCTCAGAACCCGGTCCCTGGTCTAAGGAATCTTCCTCATCCTGGTCGATCATGGAGTCGGTCAGTTCGTCGCATTCGAGTGCAACCATCTCAAGGGATGTGTCGTAGAGAAGATCCAATCTTCCTATACGCCAGGCTGGTTCGTCTTCTTCGAAGTCAGCGGGGGGCACCGACGCTTCCTCTCCCTCGGCCAAAGCGCGAACGATCTGTCGAGCAAGAGATTGCTGTCCCGCCGCAAGCAGCAGTTGGTAGATCCGCTCGCTGAGATCGAGGACCTGGATCTTCTCGCATACGAGCGTGATGATCTGATCACCCGACCGAGCCTGGATCAAGAAGGTTCTCTGCCCAGGGTCGCCGACCGCGCCGATGTTGATGCGATCGACCGAGTGAAATTCGATCTCGTCGTTCAAACCTTGGACCTCGCCTGTTTGGATCTTTGCACGATCTCAGCCAGACCATCGCCCTCGGCAAGCTTCAACAAACGGGCTTGCCCTTCGCCGAGTTGCATCACCGTAGCGGTTGCTGGCCATACCGAGATGCGGTCGTAAAGGTCGAGCGCGAGGCCGAGATATCCAGCGACCAAGATCCTGATCATGTCTGCATGCGAAAACACCAGGACCACCTTGCCTTGTTTCTTGGTTCTGATGGCCTCGATCGCTCGCATGCCCCTTACCTGGGCCTCTCGGATCGTCTCGCCACCTGGAAACCTGAAATCGGCAGGACGCGACTTCAACTGTTTCCATGCTTTGGTCTTATAAAGCGAAGCTAACGAGCGGCCTTCCCATTGTCCGTACTTGATCTCGCCGAGGTCCTCGAGGATGGTCGCCGACATATCGCGTCCTTGCAAGATGATCTCCGCTGTCTGAACGCAACGCTCGAGCGGGCTTGTGAAGGCTGCATCGATCTTGATGTCAGACAGCCGAGCCGCAGTCGCTTTGGCTTGTTCGCGCCCCTCGTCTGACAAGTTGATGCCAGGCAGCCACCCCGAAAGTTTCTTACCAGTCATCGGTGTAAGCGCGTGGCGAACAAGGATCAATAGCATCCCCTAGGTATATCGCGTTTTTACTTCAGGGGTTTCGCAGCTTCTGGCGCGCGAGGGTCTGCGTCGAGCGGGGGCTGCTACACCTCCGAACCCCCGGTTCTTCGCCATGGGGTCCCGAGGCGAGCGGGCGGCGGATAGTATCTGTGCATGAGCGAATTTCGAGTCGAGAGTGACTCCATGGGAGAGGTTTCCGTCCCTAAAGATGCATATTTCGGGGCACAGACTCAGCGTGCGATCGACAACTTTCCCATCTCTGATTGGCGATTCGGCCGTCGCTTCATCAAAGCGATGGGACTGATCAAGTGGGCGGCTGCTAAGACGAACGAAAAGCTTGGGCTCATCGAGACTAGGGTCGCAGAAGCTGTGCGCGAAGCGGCGGATGAAGTTGCGCAGGGAAAACACGATGCGGCCTTTGCCATCGACATCTTCCAAACGGGCAGCGGCACCTCTACCAACATGAATGCCAACGAGGTCATCGCCAACCGCGCGATCGAGATTTTAGGCGGGGTACGGGGCTCAAAGGACCCTGTGCATCCCAATGATCACGTGAACAAGTGTCAGTCCTCGAACGACGTGATCCCGACCGCAACCCACATCGCGGCCCTCATGGCCATCGGCGAAGAACTGATGCCCGGGCTCGAGGTGCTCAAGACCTCGCTAAGCGCCAAGGCCGCCCAGTTCGATCACATCGTGAAATCGGGAAGGACGCATCTCATGGATGCGACCCCTGTAAGGCTTGGTCAGGAATTCGGCGGTTTCGCATCGCAGATCGAACATTCCATGGCACGCCTGGCCGGCACTTATCCGCATCTTTGCGAACTTGCATTGGGTGGGACCGCTGTCGGCACCGGGATCAGCGCGCACGAAGAGTTCGCCGCGCGCACTATCCAGCACATCGCCGACCGAACGGGATTGCCTCTACAGGAAGCAACCGATCATTTCGAGGCGCAGAGTGCACGCGATGCGATCGTCGAGGTCTCCGGCGTCTTGAAAACGATCGCCGTTTCTGTTGCTCGGATCGCGAACGATCTGAGATGGATGGCATCGGGCCCCCGCACAGGGCTGGCCGAGATCAAACTTCCGTCGCTGCAACCCGGCTCGAGCATCATGCCTGGCAAGGTGAACCCTGTGATCAACGAAGCCGTGATACAAGTTGCCGCTCAGGTGATCGGCAACGATGCTGCGATCACGCTCGGGGGCCTTAGTAGTTACTTCGAACTGAACACCATGATGCCTCTCATGGCCCACGACATCTTGTTCAGCATAGAAACGCTCGGCAGGGCAGCGAATCTTCTTGCAACCAGATGCGTCGACGGCATCGAAGCCGATGAGAAACGGGTGGCGGAGACCCTTGGCAAAAGCCTCGTTATCGTAACGGCGTTGATGCCATTGATCGGTTACGACACAGCAGCCGATGTTTCGAAAGAGGCTTATCGAACAGGCAAGAGCCTGCGCGCGATCGTACTGGAACGCGGTCTGCTTACCGAGGCCCAAGTAGACGATGCGCTAAACGTCGATTCCATGACGCGCGGGGGCCTAACATCCGCCGGCGGTGAATGAGACGGGGCAAAACTCCTGAATATCTCCGCCGCGCTATCGACCGATCATTCAAGCGCAGATGCCGGCGAACAAGTCGCAGCTGAAGCGCTTGAGGCACTGCAGGGTTCGCCCCGTTTGGCGGTCATCTTCTTCTCACGTCATCACTTGCCAACTGTCGAGGAACTGCTCTCGCCTATCATCAGCACACTGGATGGCTGTTCGCTCATCGGTTGCACGTCCGACACGATCATCGGAGACACTCGCGAAGTTGAAGAAGGGCCAGCGGTTTCGCTGTGGTTGGCCGACCTCGGCACGATCGCCCTGCAGCCTTTCCACATGCATCTTGAAGATACCCCCGACGGACAGGCGATCGTGGGTTTCCCGCTTATCGCGAGCGGCATGGAGGCGGCCATATTGATGGCCGACCCATTCACTTTTCCAACCCAGGTTTTCCTTTCGAGCATCAACCAAGACCACCCCGGTCTGCCGGTTATCGGTGGCATGGCGAGTGGAGCATCGCGCGCCGGTGACAATCTGCTCGTTTTCAACAACGAGGTCAGAACCTACGGCGCGGTGGGAGCGTTGATCGGAATCGGGGCAGGAGTCACGCCCCTCGTCTCACAAGGCTGCAAGCCCATCGGCGACACCTTCACGATCACGGGAGCACATGGAAACGTGATCTTCGAACTCGGCGGCAAACCTCCTGTGGAACGACTCAGGCAAACCCTGTCGCAACTTTCTCCCGACGATGCCGCCCTCGTGCATCATGGGATCAATATCGGGATCGTTATCGATGAGAAAGAGACGGAACTTCTGCCGGGCGACTTCTTGGTGCGCGCCGTTATGCACGCCAACACTGAATCTGGTCACATGGTGATCGGCGACAATGTTCAGGTCGGGCAATCGGTGCAGTTTCAACTGCGCGACGCCGACTCGGCTGGCTCGGAACTCGACTTCCTGATCGAAGCCTATGCCGACTCATCGGCGAGCGATGTCAAGGGAGCCCTGATTTTCAGTTGCAACGGTCGCGGGACCGGGATGTTTTCGATACCCAACCATGATGTAACGACCCTCGATGCAGTATTGGGCCCTCTTCCCACAGCAGGTATGTTCTGCGCCGGAGAGATCGGGCCGATCGGATCGCGCAATTACGTACACGGGTTCACCGCCAGCATCGCTTTATTCACCCAGCGCTAGTCGGGCCAGTCTTTCTTTTTCTCGGGTGTGCCGAATAGTTCCTCTAGGGATCCGTCTTGTTTGGGGGGCTGCAAGTCTTCGAGCGTTCGCTTGCCCGAAAGATCTCCGGCCGCATCCAAAACTTCGTCTAGCGTCTTTCGCGCGGCCCCCTCGAGTCGGATCCTGATGGCTGCCAGAACCGATGCGTTCTCATCTGAAAGACCTTGATTCCGGTTGATCTCGGCCAGGGCCTCCTCGGCCCTTCGCAGAAGGTCCTCGTCGCCCATGGTCAGTCTCGCAACTCGCTTTCGATCTGCTCCATACGCTCCTCGATGGTGCCTTTCACCGTTGTACATTCCAGGTCATGGGCTCTCAACAAGCCGATAAGTCGCTCATCGATCTCTTGCTGGAAGGCGGGATCATCGGGTCGCAGGCCATCAAGAACGATCGGGAATTCGATCGGCAGATAAAAGATGTGCGAGTAGTTACCTCGCAGTCGCCGCTCGGCGAGTTTCCTACATTCATCCCACAGGGCCATCTCCTTACGCCGGGGCTGATGGTCGAGAACCCAGCCCGCATAAGCCATCACGTCGATCAAAGAACGATCACCAACGAATTCATCGGTTGAGATCTCGTTGTTGTACTGCTTGAGGAAGATCAAAGACTCGGTCTCTGCAGTTGCGTCCTTATCTAGCTTGAATCCAAGTTCGACTACTTCGCGGGCAGTCTCAGGCAGCAGCGGCAACTCGAGTTTGCGCGCCAGCAACTCGGCCAGTGTTGTCTTGCCGGTCGAGAAACTGCCAACTATCGCGATCCGTCTACGCATCCGCTCATCATATTTCACGCGCCAAGCCGAAGGTCTCGTGGTGATCGCTTGAACCCCGCCGATCCGAGAGGGGAGGCCCTATGAATCATTCGCATCCGCCGATAACCCACCCGATCAAGATAGTTTGGTAAACTAATTAGTGTTCCTAACTATTATCGATTAGCCCTCATACAGTTACGGGAGTAAGAATGGGGGCCCGAGAAATGAAAGAAGGTCCGAGATGAGCACCGATGACTTCGAGGCCGGCCTAGGCACCAGATCGACGCTCGCGATCAAAGGCGATGCTTCGCAAGACTCGGTCGCATATTTCAGCCTCCCGAAACTGGCCGAGAGCACCGCCACTGATCTCGACCTGCTGCCGCACACCGTCAAGATCCTGCTCGAAAACCTGCTTCGCCGGGCCGGGGGCCGGGACGTCTCAGAGGCCGACGTGAGGTCGCTTGCCACCTGGCCGGCGGCGGACCCACAGGCCTCACTCGCTTTCATGCCCGGCCGCGTGCTGATGCAGGACTTCACTGGAGTGCCAGCCGTGGTTGACCTGGCGGCACTTCGCAGCGCCATAAGCCGCGCTGGTGGGGACCCAAACTCAGTGAATCCTTTCGTGCCCGTCGACCTGATCATCGATCACTCTGTGATGGTTGATCGTTTCGGGACACCAGATGCCTATAGGAGCAATATCGATTGGGAGTATCGCCGCAACGCCGAGCGCTATGCATTATTGAGATGGGCGCAGCAGGCCTTCGACGGATTCAGGGTCGTGCCCCCCGGCATGGGCATCTGCCATCAGGTGAACCTTGAATACCTCGGCAGGGTGGTCACCATCCTCGAAGGGGTCGCTTCGCCCGACACGCTCGTTGGAACCGACTCGCATACAACCATGATCAACGGTCTCGGAGTTCTCGGTTGGGGCGTTGGCGGTATCGAGGCAGAGGCAGCCATGCTCGGTCAGCCGATGTTCCTGACTCGACCGGTCGTCGTTGGGGTACGCACGGTTGGTGAACTTCCAACTGGCACAACCGCTACCGACTTGGTACTGACGTTCACCCAGATGCTGAGGTCGCACGGAGTCGTTGGAAGGTTCGTCGAGTTCTTCGGTGATGGATTGTCTACGCTTTCGATCGCCGACCGCGCGACGCTATCGAACATGTCCCCCGAATTCGGTGCGACAGCCACGCTTTTTCCGTGCGACAACAACACTCTTCGATATCTGAAGGACACTGGCCGAGCAGACGTGATCCAACTGGTTGAAACGTACACGAAAGAGCAACGTCTATTCCGCGCCGATGGGGACCCAGAGCCCACATTCTCAGAGGTTATAGACCTTGACCTTTCCAGTGTAGAGCCGAGTCTCGCCGGCCCCCGCCGTCCACAAGACCGCGTATCGTTGGGCGACGTTTGGGGTTCATTCGAAGAAGCGTTCGATGGCATAACCGCCACCGCCAACAATAAGGAACTGTCTCGATTGGTAGCAGAGGGCGGGAACCCTGAAGGCGAAGACCCCGAGGCGGCCGTTGCTTCGAATGAGGTTCCTGCCCCGACGGGACCACCAGATGTCGCCGGTTACGTTGGTAATGGAAGCGTCGTTATCGCGGCGATCACGAGTTGTACGAACACCTCCAACCCCTCGGTGATGATCGCCGCCGGACTGCTTGCGAAGAAAGCTATTGAAGCAGGGCTCACAACTCAACCTTGGGTGAAGACCTCGCTTGCACCAGGATCGCGCGTTGTCACCGACTACCTCGAAAAGGCGGGTTTGTTGGTATACCTCGACAAACTTGGCTTCAACCTAGTTGGCTACGGATGCACAACTTGCATCGGAAACTCGGGGGCGCATCTGGCAAACGAGGACATCACATCAAGGGTCGACTCAGAGGATCTGGCCGTCGTCGCCGTTCTTTCGGGCAACCGCAACTTCGAAGGACGTATCCATCCGTTGGTCAAGGCTAGTTACCTCGCCTCTCCCCCTCTTTGTGTTGCGTATGCACTTGCGGGCACGGTCGAGATCGACCTCACCAAGGACCCCCTCGGCACTTCTCCGCAAGGCGACGAAGTGTTCCTGGCTGACATATGGCCAACGTCGCAGGAGATAGCAGAGCTTGTTGCATCTTCGATCTCTTCCGATCAGTTCACCCATGAGTACGGTCGGATCTTCGAGGGCGACGAGCACTGGCAGGAGATGGCGGCTCCAACTGGTCGCCTCTACGAATGGGACTCGGGTTCGACCTACGTTCAAGAGCCGCCCTACTTCACGCAAACAACCATCGAGTTCCAACCCCCTGGCGACATCAACGATGCGCGCGTTCTCGTGCTGCTTGGCGATTCGGTTACAACCGATCACATCTCGCCCGCAGGATCGATAAAGGTCGACTCGCCTGCTGGCAGATATCTGCAAGAAAAGCAGGTCGAGCCCCAAGACTTCAACAGTTTCGGATCTCGACGGGGCAACCATGAGGTGATGATGCGAGGTACGTTCGGCAACATCCGCCTTAGGAACCGGATGGCCCCTGGGACCGAAGGGCCGTGGACCCAGCACCTGCCCGATGGCGAGACCATGAGCATCTACGACGCAGCCCTTCGATATCAGGCCGCTAAAGTCCCAACGATCGTTATCGCCGGCAAGGAATATGGCTCAGGCAGTTCGCGCGACTGGGCCGCTAAGGGGACCAGCCTGCTCGGAGTCAAGGCTGTGATCGCACAGACCTACGAGCGCATCCACAGAAGCAACCTGGTTGGCATGGGCGTGCTCCCCCTTCAGTTCTCGCCCGGTGACAGCGCAGAGGCCCTTGGCCTTTCCGGAGAGGAACTTTTCACCATAAAAGGGATCTCCACTAACATCAGGCCGATGCAGTCGATGAGAGTGACCGCCGTGAAAAAAGACGGTTCCTCGATAGACTTCGATTGCACGGCGCGTATAGACGCTCCGGCAGAGGTTGATTATTACCTGAATGGGGGCATCCTCCAGATGGTATTGAGAGACCTTTTGACCGATTCAAACGGGAGGACGGATTGAAGACTTTCCTATTCAACTTCTCCGGATCACACGATGACGCGGAAGAATTCGAAGCCGAAGTCGAAGCAGACGAACTGGTGCTTTCGGTAAGAGTGATCGATGGAGACGACGAACCGATCGTGTTCGACTATAAAGTGACTGACCTGGGGATCGAACCGATAGACATCTAGTTCAGCCGTTTCGCATCTTTTCCAGCAAGGACGAAACCAATTCCTTCACCGCGGCCGAAACCATCCGCAACTCGTGGGCTTCCCTTCTGACGCTTGTCTCGTCCAGAGTGCCCACTTGCGCCGTCGTGCTTTCGATCATGGTTGCTCTCAGCTCAGCATCTTCGGCTGTCCGTAGTAGCTCTTCGAACGTAAGCCGCAGCAGCAAACGTACACGGCGCTCGTCGGAAACATCGGCCAGCGGTAGTTCTTTGGGAGCTGGGATCATCGATGCGAACCGACCTTCGACCGACTCGAGAAGATCGTCGCCTTGCGCTACTTCGAGCACCACTCTCAGCTCGTCGAGCGCAGTATCTACCGCTGAAAGGTCGAGACCCAACACACCGGCGATCTCGTCGGGCTCGAACCCTTCGAGTATCAATGCCAGAACCCTGGCGTTCATCGGAGCTGTCGGGTCATTCGATCGATCGTTACCGCCCATCGTGTCAGCCTACCAATCCGACAGCACGATCCGTGCGCAATTGCGCCCAGCCGCTGCCATAACCCCGCCACCTGGCGAAGCCCCCGATCCACATAGATATAGACCATCGACGCCGGTTCGATAAGGAAACCTGGCCGCGAAGCTCTGCTCGGGAAGGATCTCACCGTGGAAGATGTTTCCCCCTACAAGTGCGAAGCGATCTTCCAGGTCTCGTGGTCCCAAGACCTCCGTGGCCAAGACGATGTCTGTGACGTTGGGAGCGTGGGCGCCGATGGTGCTCAGTACCTTCGTCACCACATCGGCTTTGTCGATCTGGTTGTCAACGGGGGCGTACTGAGTGAAGGCCGACAGAACGTGTTTTCCTTCAGGCGCAAGGGTAGGGTCGCTGGCCGACTGGATGAAGACTTCCATGAATGGCCTGTCTGGATATCTCCCGTGCGCGCTTTGCTCCCATGCCGCTTCGAGATACCCGATCGAAGGTGATATCTCCAACGTACCCAGATGCTGTTCTGATGGGCTATTCCCAGGCAAGACCGAATAGTCAGGCAATCCGTCGAGCGCCATGTTCACTTTCACGACCGAGCCTTCGGTTCGCCATCCCTTGAGCTTTTCGTGGATCTCGTCGGGAACCAAGTCGGCAGGCACGAACCCGAAGGTGATCGAAGGATGCGCATTAGAGACCACAACTTTGGCTCCAACGGCGGTCCCATCGGTGAGAAGAACACCCGCAACTTTGCCGCCTTCGACGATCATCGAGTCCACTTCCGAAGAAAGGATGATCGCGGCCCCCGCTTCTTCGGCGGCGGCCCGCAAAGATCTCGAAACCTCCCCCATGCCCCCGCGGGCGTAGGCCCATGTGCCCCACGCGTCGTTCAGTTCGCCCCCGATGAAGTGGTATGCCATGACCCAGGCGGTCCCCGGATCCCGGGGGCCGCTCATCGTACCGATGATGCCTTGAGATGCGAATGCACCCTGCAATGGTTCCGATTCGAAGAAATACTCAACATTAGTCGCAACACTGCCTGCCACGGCAAGTTCGAACATGTCAGTTCCCAATTGCGATTCAACCTCGCCGATCGTTGGCGGATCCGCGGCCTCGATCATCGGCCGAAGCTTATGAACGGCTTCTTCCCAGAACGCGGAGAAGCGTTTGTAGCCTTCGACATCGGGTTCGTGGATACGCGCTATCTCGCGATAGGTCTTCTCAGCATCGCGCCATATGAAGAAGTGACGTCCATCAGGCAACGGGACGAATAGCTGAGGATCCTTTGGATAGAAACTCAGCCCGTGACGCGCTAGATCTAGGTCTTCATAAACGTCAGGGCGCATCAGGCTAAGCGAGTACGACGCGGTAGAAAGCCTGAAGCCAGGGATCAACTCCTCGGTCACCGTTGCACCCCCAGCGATGTCACGCCGTTCCAAGACGCAAACGTCGAGGCCCCCGGCGGCAAGATAAGCAGCGCACGTCAAGCCGTTGTGACCACTTCCTACTACGATCACATCGTAAGTACGTTTCACGCTGGTCCTTTCACTTCAATCCGTCTCTGAGTGTTTGAAATGCCCTAGATGCGGAATCTACCTTCTAAACAAGGAGGCAACCATTGGACCCAAGGGTCAAGTCGCGTGCAAAGAGTCTCGACAAGGATCAGAAGGAAGACAGCGACGCTCCGATCGATCAAGCGAAACAGATCCTCGAGGAGTCAGACGAGCGTGTGAGCGATCACAACGCTGGCAGTTTGGGGGACGATTCAGTCGAGCGCAGAAACGTTGAAGACTTAGTGGTGGACCATGAACCCGAGTAGTTCTAAGCCTTCAGGTTGATCCGGAAGTGGTCGATCTGCTGGCCTTCGGCATCGATCGCCATAACGTCTACATGACGTTGTGAAGACTCGATCACCAGGAAGTGGTGAACCGAAAGGCATCTGATGAGGTAGCTTTCGTTACGCACACACGGGTAAACGGTCTGGCCCCCGCCTCCGGTCACAACGTAGTCGATCCCATTCACATTGGAATGTTCGTAGTCGTGGTTGTGACCTGAAAGAACCAAAGTCACGTTGAACTTCTCGAACAGCCCTACCCAGTTCGCCAGCACTCGCCGATCGTTTCGATGAGGTCCGGCGGTGAACGCAGGGTGGTGGAACACGACGATCTTCGCGTGCCCCGCGCTCGCCTTGAGGGTGGACTCGAGCCATCTCGTTTGCAACACGTCGTCGGCCCTGTTGGAATCGAGAACTATGAACGTCGTCTTTCCCTGCGTCCACGTGAAGTGATGCGAAACACTTCCAAGGCGAGACGCCGTCGATGTGCCCGCGACGTCATGATTCCCCCAGGCAGCCCTGAAGCGCACGCCAGCCGACAGCAGGCAAGCCTCGGGCTTGTCGAAGTGCTCAAGCGTCGCCACACCATCGGGCTGATAGAAGTTGTCACCTGTCGTGATGACCTCATCGAACGGCGTTGCCCTGCGCTTTTCGCACATACGCTTAGCTACCAGGGCTTGCGCCTCGCTTCCCGCTCCCCAGTCGCCGATCACCGCAACCCTCACGGCCTCAGAGTCAGGGTCAGGACTCACCGCAGGGCTAGATCTGGGGGCCTCGACGGGACTTGGCGTCGATGACTGCGCCACCGGCGCTCTGTGTTTGATGCCCGCGCAGGATACGAGTGCTCCGAGCAAGGCCATCCAAACTGCCGCTCGCGGCACTCGTAGTTTCATCCCTGCGGTTTAACACGGATCTTGGTGCTACAAGAGCCAGGTGCTACCTGGGCGCGGTTTGCTCGGTGATGTCGATATCAGTCGGCGGCCCGGATGTTCCTTCGGACCGATCGACTTCGCCGCGCCATTCGCCGGTTTCCCTGCCGCGCTCCTCGATGAACTCCTTGAAGCGTTTCAGGTCGCCATCTGCCCGCATCTTGACCAATCCGAGTTTGTCGCCTACCTGCTCAACCACTCCTTCGGGCTCGAACTCCAACTGCAACATGACCTTGGTCCTCGAATCCGAGATCCGATGGAATGTCACAACACCGGCGTTGGTTGCACCCTCGCGAGATGTCCAGGCGATGCGCTCATCCGGCTTTTGTTCGGTGATCTCCGACAACCATTCCCGCGTCTGGCCGGCGATCTCGGCACTCCACTTGATATGCGTGTCATCGATCTGGGTAACGCTGCGAACTCCCTCCATGAAGTGAGGGAACTCCTCGAATTGCGTCCACTGGTTGTAGCACGTGCTTATAGGCACGTCGACTTCGATGGATCTTTCAACGTCTGTCATCTCTGCATACCTCCTGTTGTGAATGGGTGGCTGACGTTGCTCACATACCCAAGTTAGACCGTGCCGACACATCATTCGATCGATGCGAGGCCCTTGACGGCGATCTGCGGGGTTGTTTGGATCGGTGAGTCGCCACCCGCGAGACGCCGACAGCATCTGCATTGATCTCCGCTCCGTAGATGAAGATCTGTGCCGCAAGAAAGATGAGGCCAAGCATGCTGACGACAGCCGCGAGAGAACCATAAACGGCCGCAGCTCCAGCGATGGTGCGGGAGACATAGAAGGCACCGAAGACCTTCAACGCGTTCCATCCCAACGCCGCGAACAGAGCGCCCCTCCAAAGATCCTTCACCGCGACCGGGGGCCCAGGGGTCAACAGCCGGTACGCCATCGTGAATAGGATCAGATCGAAACCGAAGGCCGCCAATATCGCGAGGGCCGCCAAAACGCCACCGATCAGGCCATCTGCCCGCAGACTCGCAGCTGCTCCAGTGATCGCGATCGAGATGATCGAGATCGCGCCAAGCGCGCCGAGGATCGAAACCGACCTGTACTTTGCCTTGAAGAAGTTCTCTCTTCGTGTGGTCTCGAAGACCCTGCCCAATGCGAAACTCGATGCATCGACTATGCGCAAGCCCGACCAGACAAGACCCACGAGGCCGATGATCCCGCTACCGCGTCTGTGACGGATCACCGAAGTGAAATTCTTTTCGATCAAAGGTCCTAGCGCGGGAAGGCTTCGAGAAAGGCGTCCAGCCCACAGCATGCGCTCGTTGGCATCAGATGCGAGAAAGAAGCCCAAAGCCGACAAGGCCAGAAGCGAAAGAGGGAAAAGCGATAGGAACGCGTAATACGTGATCGCGGCCGCCAGATATCCGCCTGCGTCATCTGAGAACCCTTTTTGCACTCGAAGGACATATGCCGCGACTGGGTTGCGCGCAGCCTTCTTTACAAACTCCATGGGAGCAGGATTCCCAATCAGGCGAAAATGGAAACGGAATCGGCAGAGTTTGTAGGTGAGGGGTAATGGGTAGACAATCAGCGAGTTCGAAAGTGACGAGTCGAAAGTGACCGAGGAGGTGCTGGGATGGAGAGAACCTCCAACAAGAAGGTATTGATGGTAGCCGGCGTCGTTGCAGCAACCAGGCGACTGCTCAAGAACCGCCAGAAACAAAGGCGGCGGAAGATCGCGGTCATCACGTCTGCCGGGTTACTTACAACGGTCACCCTTGGGGCCCTGGCCAAGGTCCTGATGAACTATGAGTTGCGGGCCAGGATCGCCGCTAGGTTCAAGGGCCGCAAAGAGCAAGATCTAGACCCCCGCGACGAGATCCTGATCCCAGAGCCTGTCAGCCAGCACTAGAGGCGCCAGCACTAGAGGCGATGTCTTCGAGTACCTCTTCGGGGTGGGCAACCACGTCGGTTACCTCATAAACCTTTATCACGATGCCCTCGGGATCGATCAAAAAGGTTAGCCGCTTGGCGAAAGCAGCCCACTCGGGGTTTTCATAGACGGTCCCATATTCGGTCCCCACCACCCGGTCGGGATCCGACAACAGGTGGAACCCAAACCCATGGGATTCGGCAAAGACCTTGTTGTCCTCGACGCTATCGAAGGACGCCCCAAGGATCGTCGCCCCTAATTCTTTATACCGTTGGATTCGATCACGGAACCCTTGCCCTTCGATCGTTCAGCCGGCGGTACTTGCCTTGGGATACCACCAGAAGACGACCCAGTTACCAACCAGATCGGTCAGAGATATCTCCTGTCCGTCTTCAGCCAACAACGTGAATGGTGGAGCCTTATCGCCCTGCTCGACCACCTTGCCCCACCTCCAAGATTTCGTGAGACTCTACCGCATGGCCTTGCCCATACTGCCTCCTGTCCACCCGATGCTCGCCAAACTGGAACGCGAGATCCCAAGGGGACCTCGCGGCGACGAGTGGCTGTATGAACCCAAGTGGGACGGCTTCCGAGCCATCGCATTTCGCGATGGCGATTCCGTCCACATCGGCAGCCGCAACACAAAACCATTGCAGAGGTATTTCCCTGAGATGGTCGACACGTTGAAGGCATGCCTGCCAGAGCGTGCTGTGGTGGATGGAGAGATAGTGATAGCCGGAGAGTACGGATTGGATTTCGACGCGCTGCAGCTCAGGATCCATCCGGCGGCATCACGGATAAAGACGCTGGCAAAGGATATGCCTTCGACCTTCGTCGCATTCGATCTGCTCGCCATCGATTCCAACGATCTCTGCGACTCGCGATTCGATCATCGACGGGAACTGCTCGAATCACGGTTCTTGCCAACCGAGGCCGCGTTCATCACCCCGCAGACCAGTGACTTCGATGTTGCGACTCAGTGGTTCGATCTGTTCGAGGGCGCAGGCCTTGACGGCATCATCGCCAAGCCACGAGACGTTACATATCGCCAAGGTGAGCGAGCGACAGTAAAGATCAAGCACAAGAGGACTGCCGATTGCGTGGTCGGCGGCTATCGAATGTCCAAAGAAGGAGACGGGGTGGGCTCGCTGTTACTCGGGGTTTATAGCGATGGCTCGCTTCACTTCCTTGGACACACTGCTTCATTCAAGGCCACGGAGAAACGCGAATTGCTCGCGCGGTTCGAACCGATGAGAACCGATACCACCGCGACGGAGAATGATGGAGGCTTTGGGTTTGGCAGAAGCCCAGGCGGGATGAGCCGATGGAGTGCAGGACAAGACAAAGAGTGGATCCCGGTTGAGCCCCAGGTGGTTTGCGAAGTCGCATTCGATCACCTTCAAGGGTTGCGTTTCCGTCACGGGACGACCTTCGTCCGATTCCGTACTGACAAGGATCCACTTGACTGCACTTTCGATCAGTTCGAGTCTCCAGCGCGGTTCGACATCGAGCAGATCAGGACGCTCTCATAGTACATATGGACATCCCTGGATAGGTTCCTTCTCCGTATGGGCCTTGGTGACCTAGTATTCCTTGCAATGGTGGGACATAAGTAGCAAGCAAGCCATGTTCATCCGCGTTGATTTGTAGTCCCATAACTGAAAGCCTCTGTGAGCTTGGACGAGGAGGGCAGGAATGGCCGGTGACGAAGCGATGGGGGTGCTTTGGATTTCTGAGGAAATTGCCAATGAGTTGCGGAAAGTGACAGAAGCGGAGGGTGCTCGGCTTTCGCCTCAAACGGTGCGTTATCTAGCCGACAGTTTCAGCACGTTTCGGGGTAGCGGCCTAGTTCTTAGAATCCATCCTCCCATGCAAGGAGAATTGAGAACGGCCTTACTCGAATTGATCCGCGTCGGCAAAGGGCAACACTTGGACCCTGAAAAAGTGGCTGAATTGAAGGCGAGGTTCCCCGATGCCTTCAATGCTGACCCAAGTCTGGCGCATCGTCTAATTGATCCGCAGGTTATTCGGGGACTTATCGTTGCGATCCAGGAAGGACGGGGAAGCCATTGATGAAACGGCTTCTACAGTCTCGTATCGTCACATTGCTCCTGCTAACGCTCTTGATGGTGGCCCCTATCGGGCGAATCGCGTCCACTAGTACACTACCAATTCCGGGCACAATACAGGTAGCTCACGCAACTGAAGATGTCGAAATACTTGAGACAGACTGGGGCTGGATAATTATCGTTTACGACGATGAGACCGGTGAGATCCATGAGGTGATCCCCGTCTTTGACGAGAATCACGTTCTCCCCATGCCCACCACTCATCACCTTGTTGGGGATATTCGAAGTCAATTGTGCGCAACTAATGAGACCTTCTGCTAGCCGTGACAGCAAGGACCGTCAGAAGTCTCCCAATAGAGAACCAGCCCAGCGTCATTACGATGGTTCGAGCGCCCGGCGTGCCCCTTTGGGTGGCCTGAAACCTTTCGCCGACACTAAAGTGACGGGCGCCGCCGGATCCCGTTCTTGATTGGCGATTTGACCTCGATCGTTTGCGTGTAAACATCGCCACTAACATTGACCGTACGTGTGAGTGGTGCGTTCGTGGGTGTTACCGCATCAAGATACCTACCTTCGTTAGTCGAAATATAGGTTATATTGATGATCGTCTATGAATACCCGAACCCAACTCCCGGTCCTTTGCTGTGTCCCCATGGCTTCGCAAGACCTGACTGACGACGATGCTGATGCGGCCGCCCAGTTGTTCAAAGCCATGTCAGACCCGCACCGGGTGAAGATAGTCAACCTACTGCTCAACAGCGACGAACCTGTGTGCGTCTGTGACCTCACTGAAGCGCTGCAACTTGCGCAGCCAACCGTTAGTTTCCATCTCAAGAAACTGACTCAGGTGGGCCTGATCGAGCGACATCAGCGCGGGACCTGGGCGTACTTCAGCATGAAACCCAAGGCTATGACCAACCTGTCCAAGATCTTCAAGAAAGGAAAGTACACATGACGCAAGACATAACCGAGCAGGTACGGGCCCGCTACGCGGAGGCGGCATTGCAGATCAGCGCGACCGACATCTCGGCCAATAGTTGCTGTGGCCCCAACTGCTGTGGCCCTAACGGATCTGAAGACATATTCGGTGCGGGCTTGTATGAGGGAACCGATGCCGACCTGCCTACCGAGGCGGTCATGGCAAGCCTCGGTTGCGGAAACCCAACCGCCATCGCCGATCTCAAAGCTGGGCAGACGGTGCTCGACCTTGGATCAGGAGGCGGGCTCGACGTTCTTCTCTCAGGGAAGCGTGTTGGACCAACAGGAAAGGTCTATGGGCTCGACATGACCGATGAGATGCTGGCGCTCGCGGAAGAAAACAAGCGCAAAGCAGGTGCCACGAATGTTGAGTTCTTGAAGGGGCACATCGAACAGATCCCCCTCGAAGACTCTTCCGTCGATGTCGTCATCTCTAACTGCGTCATCAACCTGTCGGCGGACAAAAGCGCTGTGTTCTCCGAAGTATCAAGGGTTCTTAAGCCAGGTGGCCTCTTCGCCGTTAGTGACGTAGTTGCCGACGATTCTCTTTCGGCTGAAGACAAGCTTGAAAGAGGAAGTTTTGTCGGATGCATAGCGGGGGCCCTGTCCTTCAGCGAGTACCGCCAAGGGCTCATGCAGGCAGGACTCGACAACATCACCATCGACAAAACTCACAGCGTCGCCGATGGGATGCACGCAACCATCGTGCGGGCCAATAAGTTTTAAGAAAAAATCCTCGCACTTTGCAGGATTCACGACCTGGGTGTCGAATCTATGAATCAGGTTCATCGAGACTGGAGGCATCCCCCGCCCCCGGCCTCGGTAAGGGCTCCAGGCCGTTTTACAGGTGGGAGCACGCGAAGAGGCCCATAACCGGGCCTCTTCTTCTTTTGGGCCCAACACGCTTACACCCTTTGCCCGGCCCGCTCGCAAGAGTCTCTTCAGGAGCCATCCGATCCGACTAGGAAGTAACACGGTTTATCGCCGCGATAGGGATCTGTACCCATCCAGGACGATTCGCCATCTCGTAGTTGACCTCGTACACGGCTTTGTCGAGTTCGAAAGCTCGCAGGATCGCATCCATCGAATCACGATCACTGGGCAAGATCCCTCCCAACCCGTGAGCTATCGCAACATAACCGTCTAGGAATGCCTGTCGATTGCGCGCTTCCCATGCAGCGCCGAGACCGACCGGGCGCTGTTCGGGGTCGGTAAGCGCACCCCAAGTCGCGTACTGCAACGAACGCAACATCCCCGCCACGTCTTTCAACGGCGACGATGGCATCCTGCGCTGTTCGAATGGCCTAGCCGGCTCTCCTTCGAAATCAAGAACGTGCCAACCCATGTCGGTTCGCATGACCTGGCCCAAGTGATAGTCGCCATGTACACGCATCGATGGTCCGGCGTCGTCAACATGCTTCAAGTCCTCGAACACCTTTGCGATAGCTCTCTTATCGATCTCGGGATGCGACACCCCCTCCAACTGCGTCAGCATCAACTCGGACCAAACCGCCGGGTCGGCAGGTTCTTGATCGAACGCACGACGCATCGCATCGTGAAGTTCGGCGGTCATCTGCCCAAGCCGCTCCGCTTCGGCAGCAAAATCACCGCCAGCCTCAGAAGGCTCTAGGCGCTGATCGTAGAGGTCTCTCAATGACGTCAGCGCGAGGGCCCAGCCTTCGGAGCCCCCGGCAAGATAGGTCTGCATGATCGCAAGATCGATTCCCCCCCGCTGCCACTCGCCAAGTGGTTCTGCGACGTGCTTGAAACCCACAGCTGCGAGGGCCCTTGTGACCTCGACATCGGAATTCGTGCCCTCGGAGAGTCTTCGAAAGATCTTCATGATGATCTCGTCATCGAAGACGAGCGACGTGTTCGACTGTTCGGTCCCAACCCCTCGCGCGCGCTTCGGGGGCTCGACGTCGGGTGATATATGACGGAAAAGCGCGATCGCTAGTTCAGGATCGCGTGCAGCGTCATAGGCATATCCGGGGCCGAGATCTGTATCTAGGTCTCCGATCACTCCGCTAACCTGGCCTTCGAGGAATTGGGCGTGCTCGCCATATGGGCGGATACCAACCAGAACGTGGTAGAGGTCGTCGCTATCATCCTCCATCACTGCCTCAACCTCCGCACTGAGCATGATCGGCCATTCATCCCGAACAACCTCGAGTACGCCGATCTCGACTTCTTGCAGAATCTGGTCTTTCGCGCCGAACCACCTTTGTTGGGGGAGATGCCTTATGAGCAAGCTCGACAGCACCGATTTATCGATCATCGACGTCCACCAGTTGGAACCAATAGAAACCATGTTCTCCGAGTGTCAGCAGATAAGGAAGTTCCCCGATCCGGGGAAAAGGAACCCTGCCCATCAATTCCACTGGAGTCTTGCCTTCGAATCGAGCCAGCGACAGCTCAACGGGTTGTGGGAATCTGCTGAGATTGTTGACACAAAGAACGATGTCGTCGCCAAGTTCCCGGACGTACGCGAGAACGGATGGATTCTCTGCCGAGAGCACTTCGAGGGACCCAGTACCGAACACCAGGTGTTGCTTACGCACCGCTAGCATCCGACGAAGCCAGTGCAGGAACGAACTCGAATCGCGCAATTGCGATTCGACATTCACAGCTTCGTAACCATATACAGGGTCCATCAACGGTGGCAGATAGAGTTGAGCGAAATCAGCTCTCGAGAAACCCGCGTTGCGATCTGGCGACCACTGCATAGGCGTTCGCACGCCGTCACGGTCACCAAGGAAGATGTTGTCGCCCATCCCAACTTCATCGCCGTAGTACAAAACGGGGCTCCCGGGCAGGCTGAAAAGCAGCGCGTGGAAAAGTGCCGCGGCGCGCACATTGTTGTCGAGTAGTGGGGCCAGTCGCCTGCGTATCCCTATGTTCAGCTTCATCAATGGATCTTTGGCGTACTCGGCATACATGTAATCGCGTTCTTCATCGGTGACCATCTCAAGGGTTAACTCATCATGGTTGCGCAGGAAGATCCCCCACTGGGTTCCGTCTGGGATGGCCGGGGTTTGAGCAAGTATCTCGGTGATGGGGTAACGCTGTTCCCGGCGCAACGCCATGAACATGCGGGGCATCAGTGGGAAGTGGAAACACATGTGGCACTCATCGCCGTCACCGAAATAATCGACAACGTCGGCTGGCCACTGATTCGCCTCGGCCAAGAGCACCTTCCCCGGGTACATCGCATCGACCTCTTTGCGTAGACGTCTCAGGTACTCGTGCGTCTCGGGCAGATTCTCGCCGTTCGTGCCATCGCGCTCGAACAGGTAGGGCACGGCATCGAGTCTGAAGCCGTCCAAACCGATATCGAGCCAGAATCGAAGCACGCCGATCATCGCCTCGCGCACTTCTTCGTTGTCGTAGTTGAGGTCGGGTTGGTGACTGAAGAATCTGTGCCAGTAGTACTGCTGACGTTGCTGGTCCCATGCCCAATTGGACTTTTCAGAATCCACAAAGATGATGCGGGCCTCAGCCCATCTTTGATCATCATCGGCCCACACATACCAATCGGACTTTGGATTATCTCGCGACTGTCGCGACTGTTGGAACCAAGGATGCGCATCGCTCGTATGGTTCATCACCAGATCCGCGATCACCCTTATGCCTCGTCGGTGAGCCTGATCAACCAGATCGATGGCGTCCGATAGGTCGCCATACTCAGGCAGAACCGTGAAGAAATCGGCGATGTCATATCCACCGTCCTTTAAGGGTGACTGGTAGAAGGGGAGCAGCCAAAGGCAATCGACTCCAAGCCACTCGAGATAGTCGAGCTTGTCGATCAATCCCCGAAGGTCGCCCGTTCCATCGTTGTTCGAATCGTAGAACCCTCGAACCAGCACCTCGTAAAAGACAGCGTGCTGGAACCATCGGTCACCGCCGACCAATCCAGATCCGGGCGTTCCAGGCTTCTCGGGAAAGGGAGGCTGATATTGACTCAAGTGGGGACTCGCACATGAAACACATGAGCTGGTTCTACCGCTGGATCGAGGCGGACATAGGGGGCCGGTCCTCTCCAGACGAACGAATGCCCAGTCACTTCATCGAGCACCTCGAATGCAAGATCGGGTGGGAGGCCGAGAGCATCGAGATCGAGCCACAAGGTGCTTTCGTGCGCCGCGAGCGGGTCGAGGTTGACAACCATCAACATCACGTCGGACCCGGAAGTCTTTGAATAGACAATGATGTTGGCATCATCGGCCCAATGAAAATGGATGTTCGACAGTTCCTGCAACGCCTGATGTCTGCGCCTGATGTCGTTCATAAGCGTAACTAACGGAGCGATCGACGTTGGCGCATCCCAGTCGCGCGTTTTGATCTCGTACTTCTCGGAGGACATGTATTCCTCGTTATCGTGGGACATGGGAGCGTTCTCCAGAAGTTCGTATCCGCTGTAGATCCCGTAGTTCGGGCTCAGGGTTGCGGCGAGAACGAGTCGCGATTTGAAGGCAGAAACGTTGCCGTTTCGTAAGACACCGCTCAATATGTCGGGAGTATTTGGCCAAAGGTTCGGTCTGAAGAAGTCCGAGGTTGGACCATACGCAAGCTCAGTGGCGTATTCGGTGAGCTCATGCTTGTTGGTGCGCCAAGTGAAATAGGTGTAACTCTGCGAGAAGCCAACCTCGGCAAGCTTAGCCATCATCCTTGGTCTGGTGAATGCCTCAGATAAAAACAAGACATCTGGGTGATCATTCTTGACGCCGCAGATGAGCCACTCCCAGAACGCGAGGGGTTTGGTGTGGGGGTTGTCGACCCTGAATATCTGAACCCCATGAGATATCCAGTACTCAAGGATCTGTCTGCAAGCATTCCACAGATCCTCGCGACCCTCTTCTGGCCAGAAGTTCATTGGATAGATGTCCTGGTACTTCTTCGGAGGGTTCTCCGCGTACTTGATAGAACCGTCGGGACGGTGGTTGAACCACTTGGGGTGCTCCTTCAACCAGGGATGATCGCGCGAACATTGAAGTGCGTAGTCGAGGGCGATCTCCATCCCCAGACTTCGAGCTTCTTCGACCATGCGATCGAAGTCTTGGATCGTGCCGAGGCTTGGATCGATATCCGTGTGACCGCCTTCTTCGGAGCCGATGGCCCAGGGACTGCCCGGGTCGGAGGGGCCTGCCTTCAGTGAGTTATTCCTGCCTTTGCGGTCGGTCTTTCCTATCGGGTGTATCGGCGGCAGGTAAACGACGTCGAAACCCATGTCGGCTATCGCACGCAGCCGTTTGGTCGCGCCCTGCAGCCCACCTTCTGAACGAGGGAAAAACTCATACCAAGAACCGAACGCGGCGCGTTCGCGGTCTACCCATAAGGTCAAACGCTCACTCGTTGTAAGGTCGGCCAGCAAAGGTCGTGCGGTGAAAGCCGCCATCACCTCGACAGACATCGCCGCCTCGAATCGCGCGGCGTAGCGTGCCTTGGTATCCCTCATATCCTCGATGGCTTCCCTCACGGCAAGCTGGTACCTCTTATCGAGATGTTTGAGATGGGACTCCAAAAGGATCGCCCCTTCGCTGAGTTCAACATCGATGTGTTGGTCGTCTGAGAACTTGGCGGAGACGTTTTTTCGCCAAGTCGCAAAAAGATCGGTTGCCGCTTGGATCTCGAATTCGTGCTTGCCAACAGATCCGGCAAGGATGGAAGCTTCCCAATGGTCACTCTGAGCTTCTTGCATCGAGACTTCGGTCCATCTCCTCGAACCTGCCGGGCGATGTCGAACCGCCGCCCACAAAACATCGTGGCCCTCACGGTAGATGTCTGCGCTTACGTGCAGACCTCTCGATACGCTCGCCTTGGCAGGATGTTTGCGGTCAGGGGTCGAAGGCCGAATGGCTTCGATGACGATTCGTTCGATCACGATAAGGGTCTCATTCCCACTTTCCTATCATGCAACGCTTCGACTGACACCGAGATCCAGGCAGGGCACCCTGCGTCCATCGGTCGTGCTGCTTTGCCGAACGGCATCGGGGGCCTTACGATGAGTATGAGTGAAACCTAGAGCGATCAAGAGTTTCAGGGTCCGGGCACGACTTCCCGAGACCCTCGCTCCGCTACACGAGATAGCCATGAACCTTAGGTGGTCGTGGGATCCTCGTTCCCGAGACCTGTTTCGATGGGTTGACCCCGACGGATGGGAAGCCTCCCGTCACGATCCCGTTCAGCTCCTTTCCATGGTCACGCGCGAGCGGCTCGAAGAACTCGGAAACGACCCGGCGTTCATGGAGTTCATGATCGAGGTCTACGACGACCTGACCCGATACATGGCGACTCCACGGTGGTTCCAGAGGCGCCAAAGCAGTCTCACGTCGGTTGCTTACTTCTCCCCCGAATTCGGCATCTCAGAGGCTTTGCCCCAATATTCAGGAGGCTTGGGAGTCCTCGCAGGAGATCATCTGAAGGCTGCGAGCGGCCTTGGGGTGCCTGTGGTTGGAGTTGGGCTCTTCTATCGCGAAGGCTACTTCCGCCAGACCCTGAATGCCGACGGCTGGCAGGAAGAGCGATACGTGACTCTCGATCCCCACGCCATGGCCCTTGTGCCTATCGAAGCTCAGATCAAATTGGACATGGCCGGAACGACCCTGGTTGCTCAGATATGGAAGGCCCAGGTGGGACGCATACCTTTGTACCTGCTCGACACCGATATCGAGGAGAACAAAGACGAGATCAGAGGGATAACCGACCGGCTGTATTCGGGCGGCGAAGAACATCGCATCCAGCAAGAGATCTTGCTGGGGATGGGCGGGGTTCAGGCTCTAGAGATATTGGGCGAGGAGCCGCAGGTCTTCCACATGAACGAGGGCCATGCAGGGTTCCTGGCCCTGGAACGGATCAAGCGGGCGATGTCACGAGAGGGCCTTTCCTTCGAGGAGGCCATCGAGGCGGTCAGAGCATCCGCAGCGTTCACCACCCACACACCGGTACCTGCTGGCATCGACTTGTTCTCGAAAGACCTGATGACCAAATACTTCAGCGACTGGGCCCAGGATGCAGGGATCGATTTCGATGACCTGATGAAGTTGGGTCACGAACCGGATTCGCCCGAGGATGCACCTTTCAACATGGCCATCATGTGTCTGCGCATGTCCCGCACCGCCAACGCGGTTTCAGCGCTCCACGGTCAGGTCAGCCGCCACATGTTCCAGAACCTATGGCCGAGTATCCCCTTGGAAGAGATCCCGATCACATCGATAACCAATGGGGTCCATGGACGCACTTGGGTCACATCAGGCATGGCAGAGCTTTTCGACAGATACGTTCTGCCTGAATGGGGAGAAGCCAGTCCAGATCGTTGGGCTCACATCGAGACCGCCCGAGACGATGAGATCTGGAGAGTTAGAGAACACGGCCGCGAACAGCTGGTTGCCTTCGTGAGGAAACGTATGAAGGACTCGGCGATCGCACAGGGCGTTAGTGAACTCGATCTCGAATGGTGCGACACCGTCTTCGACGCGCGTGTGCTTACCATAGGGTTCGCCCGGCGGTTCGCTGAGTACAAAAGGGCTACGTTGTTGCTATCGCAACCAGAACGACTGAAGCAACTTCTGCTCGCTGTCGACAAACCCATACAGCTCGTATTCGCAGGCAAGGCACATCCAGCCGACGACATCGGCAAACAGATGATCCGCCAGATAGTTCAGTTCGCGCGAGACCCAAACGTGCGGCACCGGATCGCCTTCATCGAGGACTATGACATCGCTGTGGCACGGGCTCTTTACCAGGGCTGCGATGTATGGCTCAACAATCCGCGCAGGCCCTTAGAGGCATGCGGCACGAGCGGCGAAAAGGCCGCCCTGAATGGTGCGCTCAATGTGTCCACCCTTGATGGCTGGTGGGACGAGATGTTCAACGGAGAAAACGGTTGGGCGATCTCCTCGGCTGAAAGTTTCGAAGACTTAGCTCGAAGAGATGAGGTTGAAGCGGCGAGTTTGTTCGACCGGCTCGAAAGGCAGATCATCCCCCGCTTTTACGAACGGATCGAAACCGCGGTACCGCGTTATTGGGTCCGGCGGATCAAGTCCTCCCTCGCCTCACTCGGCCCCCAGGTTGGAGCATCGAGGATGCTGCGCGATTACGTGAGCATGATCTATGAACCGCTCAGTGTGGCTTCGAAAGAACTCGGTGCCGACGGTTATCGCAGAGCGAAGGACCTGGCGACCTGGAAGCAGTCGGTGATGGAAGGTTGGAGCCGCGTGTCTGTTCATTCTGTGGAAAGTGACGTTTCGGCGGCCAATCTTGGGACCTCACGTCAAGTACGAGCCATCGTGACTCTCGGTTCCTTGAAACGCGAAGACGTCGAGGTGCAATTGGTTCACGGACCTGTGGGACCAAATGATGAACTGCATGACACGACCATCGCGCCGATGTCGCTTGAAGGGGTAGATGGCGAAGAGGGCAACTTCAGATACATCGGCAGTTTCGTTTGCGAAACGGCGGGTCGGTACGGTTTCGCAGTCAGGGTAGTTCCGGCTCACGAAGACTTGGAATCATTCGCTGAATTGGGACGCGTTACCTGGGCCTAGGTCTGGGCGTCACGCTTCTTCGCTGTGCGGCGCTGCCTGATGGAGCCTCATAACGACGTTCCGGAGTTCGAGACCAGCGAACCCCAACAGCAACAACAGGGCTGTGACTTCGAACATCTGCGTGAACGATATGGTCCACTTCAACGAGCGCGCGAATGGTCGCAGGTGTTTGGCTGGTTGATAGATGTATGTCACCAACATGAAGGACGTCTGCGCAAATGCCACTCTGGCCGCCGCAGATCGCCATTCGAGAGCCAACACCGGCAAGGCCCACATCAGGTACCACGGCAGCACGTACGGCGCGATAAGCGTGTAGACAACTAGGGCCGACCCGACCGCTAGCGTGGGAGCCGCATCTCTTTGACGAGCCAATACGATCACGAAGATCGTTGCAAGGAAAAAGAGCGCCAACATCATCACTGGCCAAGATTGCGGCTTTGTGACTGTGATCGTTCTGAAGAACCTACGTATCAATTCCCACATCGAGTCTCGACTCACACGGTGGCCCATCTTCGACAACGGTTCAAGGGCACGAAACCCCCCGGCAGTCCAATAACCAACGCCGAGCATGGCCCCTGATATTGCTGTGACTTTGAAAGCGTCCTTCAGTCCAGATCGGCGCCATACCCACAGGATCGAGGCCCCGATCGCAACCAAGACCGAAACCTTAATGAGAGCCGCAGTTCCTAGGAGAACGGCCGCGCCCGTTGAACGCTCTGATCCAAGCAGCAACACGGCCCAAAGGACGATCAGGCCAACAAGTACGTCGTTGTGGCCGCCGTTAACAGCGCTGACGATAACCATCGGGCTCAAGCCGATGAATGCCAGGGCCGCGGGGGGAACACGTTTGCGCAACGTTAGCAGAGCAGCGAGTGTGGCTAAGGCCGCCATTGACTGGAACACAAGGCGGATCGCGATCTCCGATATCCCGACGATGGACATGATCCCTGCCGAAAGCAGCGTGAACAGTGGCCCATAGACAGTGCTGTAGGTCCGCCAGAAGGTCAGATGCGACAGCGGGTCTGCGGGGAACTGAGATGGGGTGTGGGTATATGGGCTGACATGATAATGAGCAAGCATCCGGCCGTATGTTGCATACGACCAAAGGTCATGGGACGCGATGGGGGGGACGATCACGGCGAGAACCAACAAGAAACCCGAAGTGACCAAGACCTTGCGCTCGGTTAGGTGACGGCTCAACGCGGGGATGAGGGCGATCGCCGCTAGGGCCGATGCAGCGACCACCATGAACGCAACCGAGCGTTGCTGTGAGAATCGCCATGAGAACAGCAGGCCTGCTGTGGACGCGATCGACAGGGCGAGAAAAAGGTTCGACAAGAACCTGCCTTTGTCGTAACCCTGGCTCACATCAAATTGCTGCGTTGCGCTCAAGCCCATGCTTTCAGCCAGTCGATGGATGGGTTGGTGCAGTGCCATCTGCTTCACGGATGTCGAAGCCGTCCGGAGTATTCAGCATACCGTCGGAGTCACCCGGAACATCCGTTGTTCCATATTGCCAAACGATCTCGTTCGACTTCGGATCGATCAACAACATCCGGTGCCGATAGTCATCGTTCACCCCGATCAACCCATTTGGCAATCTCTCCGCCAAGCTCGGGTGGTCAAGCATACCCGGGCCAGAACCCGGTCGATATGACCAAAGTATCTTGCCTTCTCTCGTGAACTCAAGGATCGCTCCGGGCTTGGAGTAGTCGACCATTAGGTAATCGTCGGCCCCCAACTGCTGAGGGTCGGATGGATACTTGACGGCCGGCAGGTGCACAGTCCAGATAACCTGCCCGGCACTTGTCATCTCATCTACGAATGAACCAGAGATCTCAGATATGAGGAAGTCTCCGTTATCGAGCGGCGTGTCCCCATTCGGGTAGCCAAGCGTTCCCGCTCCACGCTTGCACCTGCCGGTCTTGCCGATCTGTGAAGTGGCTCCCGACGCTTTGTCGATGAACAGGACCCTGCAATTGCGAGCATCGGCTACCGTCACTCGCCCATCCTTCAAAAGGTAGGCATCATCGGGTTCATTCAAATAGCCCGGCCCACCGCCTGCATGACGAGGGTGACCGTAATCCCACAGGATCTTCCCGGACGGGTATTCGATCTGCGCGATCGTATGGTTGCCCTCCTGGTTTGAGATTATCGATCGACCGTGATCCACGAAAAAGGCATCGTCGGGGAAGTAGAACCCACCGGCGGGTGCAGGCATGGTTTGCGAAGGGAAAGACCATGCCAGCCGTTTACTGGGATCGACAATTCGAAGGCGGTTGTTCCCACGATCAGCGATCAACATCTGGCCCGAAAATACCGACGTTGGCTTCAAGACTTCACCCAACAAGGCAACGCTCGTTAAGGGCTGTTGGTCTTCACCCCCAAGCAGATACGCGATGCCCTGGTGAACAACACCCCCTGCGTCAGATATCGGTCGCGGCAGACGCGCGAAGGGGGCGACACTCGATGACTTGGGATCAAACTTCCAAACGTTGTCTATCGCTGCTTTCTGTTTCCCACCCGCGACGTAGATCTCGCCACCGATGTCGAACGCAGAAGCGTGTCCGAATGCGAAAGGGAGCCGTCCGATGATCTTGGCACTTGCCTTCTGCGTATCGATCAGTTGTATCGCGTCCGAAGGAGACCCGTCCTGAAGTTCGCCGCCGAAAACAAATATCCGCCGACCGATGCTCGCTGCCGCCGGGTATCGCACTGGTATGGGCAATGAGGCGAGCTGTCGAAAGATCTTGCCATCGGTTGTCTCGAGGATCGGTGCAAGTAATGCTTTGCCATCGTAACCACCGATCAGATAAACGCTCCTTCCGATCGCAACCGTGACTAGGTCTGCGCGCGGCTGGGGCAGGTGCCCCGCGATAGCAACCGGGTGGCCAGGTACGAAGCCCTGCACGGCATCGGAAACAGATGAAGCGCCTCCACCGAACACGAAGGAAGTAGTCCCGATCTGAGCGCCGGCAGCATCGTGCGTACCCTCAGCGAGCGTCCCGATCTTGGTGGGCTTTCCGTCGGAGGGATCGATCTTCAACACATCCGCCGTCGTGCCGTGGGCGTCGACAAGGCCCCCCAAGACTAACAACGACTTGCCCTGATCGATCACGACCTCGCGCGAGATCGCAGTATGCAGACGCCACGTGGCTGACGAGGCAGTAACTGCGACACGAGGTGCGCTGGTCGCCAGATCGGCAATCTTCTTTGGGGTCGTCGAAACTGAAGCGCGATCCGGACGAGCACAGCCAGATGTTGTGAGACAGACGACGACAAGCACTGCCAACAAGATTCGCCGTCCTGGTTCAAACATCACAACTTTTCCTCCCGACGGATCTATCGAGACTCTGGGTGTATGCAAGAGGGTAGCGCGCGAAGTCCGGGACGACTTTGCCAGATCGATCTGGCAACAGCGCGTTTATACTGACCCACACAGCGGGTTATCGCCGAAAGGTAGGGGCCGGGTGAGATCAAACATGCTGGTAAATGGTCACTTTTCAATCATGACCTTCGCGCTACCCGCGTTTAACACGCCGGGGGCCGGGTTTAACCAGGTCTGTTCATACAAGAGTTAGATGGACTGGATGCTTAGATCCGGAGGGGGCCGTTTTCAAACTTTGGCGAGCAGAATTTGGCTAAGCATTGTTGTCCTTGGCGCAGCATTGCTCTCTTATGTCCTGGTCGCAGTGGTTTGGCACGCTGTCTCAGAGTCACGGTCCAAAGATTCAGCGCCTATTCCTACCAAGACGAGAGATGTTCAAGCCAGGTGGGTGTTAATTGATAAGGGGCTGTCAGACAAAGGTAGATCCTTCCTTATGATAAGTGTCATTAGCGGCGGCTGTGAGAGCTACAGGAGGCACATCGAAGAGGACCAAAACGAAAAGGTCGTTAGC
>JBHELT010000077.1:0-17546 GCA_046262935.1 Actinomycetota bacterium
GATTCCTGCCTGGGGCTGGATATCTCTTGGGCGGTTAGACATGCCGACCGGATCAACTGGGCCAGCCCTCTACATCAAGAGTGCATGGCAAGACCAGAGTTCACCGAGGTTCGAGGCTCATTTCTCGCGTCCGAGTTCGAATAAGAAGTTCAGAGTGGAGCTGAGGGGATTCGAACCCCTGACCTTCTGACTGCCAGTCAGACGCGCTACCAACTGCGCCACAGCCCCCTTTGGGACACCGAAACGATAGCACTCTAAAAGGATCGGTCAGCGTGAGAACGAAGTGATCGCGACGAGTGCTTTGTCGATCGATGCACGTGCCTTCGTCGTGTTCCTGGCTCCCTTGATCATGAAACTGAACGACACCTGCCTGCCCGAGGCAGTGGTCGTGTAGCCAGCGAGCGTCACGATCCCAGGAAGCGAACCCGTTTTGGCGAACACTTTGCCCGCGGCCGCCGTGCGACAAAGACGATTCTTCAGCGTGCCATCCACGCACGCGATGGGGAGCGACTCTTTGAAGGCAGTTGCATAAGGCGCACTGCCCATCGCCTTCAACCATGCAACCTCGTTTCGGGCAGATGCGGCGTCGATGGAAGAAAGACCCGACCCATCAGCCGTGGTTGTTCGTCCAACACCAAGAGCGTCTGCTACGCGGCTCACGGCCTCGGCCCCCGTTGCCGTATCTCCGTTTCCGATCTTAGAGCCGAGTTCCTTGGTCAACATCTCCGCCATGAAGTTATCCGAAGGTTTGTTCATCGCAGCTACCAAACTTCTGATGGGTGCAGAGGATGCGCTGCCAACTACGGCGTCGGTCTGGTTCGCGCTTCCTTCCGCGACTCCTCCATCGACGGTGACGCCATGTGCCACAAGGTCTTGCTTGAATCTGTCGGCGTTGGCAGCGGCGGGTGAGTTCAAGAAATCACCATCCGTGCGCCACGAGTCTTCATCGACGGCAAGCGCGGAAAGCGGACCCGATTCTCCTGGAACATAATACGGCTTCCATGCTGGACCTGAGCGCGCCTTGTCGTAGCGCGATTCGTCGAACAGCACGGTTCCGGTTACATGTGTGATCGGACGCGCTGCAACCTGGGCAGCCAATGCATCCAAAGTTCCTGACGACAATGTCGGATCGCCGCCACCGATGAGCACAAGGTCTCCCGAGAGCGTGCCGCCGGGAAGGAGGGTCCCTTTCGTTTTTACGACGGTGGTGAAAGTAGAGTCTTGTCCCAGTCGATCGAGCGCAGCACCCGCGGTGTACATCTTCTGTGTGGATGCCGGCGGCATCATCGTCCCGCCGTTTAGGTCGACAACCGTACCGAGCCCATCGATCGACACTTCGATCGCTTTGATCTTGGCGGTCGACGTTCTGAAGGAGCGCAGGATCTTGGACCTAAGGCCAGACCCAGGGCGCGATGAAGCCTCGGCCACCCCCGCCCAACTGACCGTCAGGCAGAGGACCACGATGGCTGAGAGGGTCCTGCCGAAGAGCCGCCCCGAATTTCGCATCATGCGATTGTTACTTCGTAACCTCCTGAAGGGAACTTTAGAGGCGGAAATAACGGAAATATCGCTCATAAGGCTAAGTTTTCTTTCGTAGATGGGTAAGCACAAGCAGGAATTCGGCCTTCGATAGCCAATATATCTGGCATGGAGCCGAGCCCATTGATCGTCGAATCCTGGATGCCAGTCGAAGAGCCGCGTTCGGCGAAGGTCAACGAGACCGAGTTGGCTGGGACTCTGCTGGGATTCTGGACAGAACTGCACGTCGAACGTAAGGGCTGGCTGCGACTCGTTTCCGGGTTCTTGGTGGGACGCAAACTCCACGGTGTTACCGAGAAGCGTTTCGCTTGGCCATCGCAGGCCATACCGGCCGCAGCATGGGCGTCGCATGAAGCATTGCTGGGACGAGACCTCTACCAACAGGGTCGCCTGATGGCGCGACGTCACGGCAAGATGGAACTCGCGGGGGATTGTGTCTTCGGCGAGTTCACTCGCGACGACATCGGTCTATATCCCGAACCGACTTTCCTAGTGGAAACCGGTCCAGGCCGCGTCCAGGCATATTGGCGCACCGATAAGACGATGACGCGCGGCGAGCTGGCGCGTCTATCGGTAAGCCTTGATTGGAATCAGAAGCGCTTGCTGCGTTTGCCTGCCACTCCTAACCGCAGGTATCAAGGTTGTCCAACCATGTCGGTGACGTCGACCGGGCTTGTCTATCCGCTGTGGAAGTTCGAACGCGATCTTCCCGAATTCTCGATCGAGCGCTGGCTCGAGCCGGTGCCTCAGCGACGCAAGATGGTCGCGAGTTTGGTCATGCCGATCATCACTTCACCTTGGACGCGTTTAGGACTGGTGACCGCAACCGCGGTACTTGCGATCTCCGGGGGGTTCATCATTCCAAGCGTCGAAGGTCATGTACCTTCATCGGACATCGCGGTTGCATCGGCTCCACAAGGTTCTGGAGACATCCCAGTGGTGAAAAGTGTCACGCTCGCGCAACGTGAATTAGCCCCCCCCGCTATTTCAGCCCTCGTTAATTTGCCGAGCCTTCCCACTGTGGTTGAACCGGTGAAGAGAAGCGTTGCCAACGACGAAGAGGGTGGAGGGGGCCAATCTCAGACGAATCCAGACGAAAGCGTTTCGCAAGGTTCCAGGATCGCCGGGACATTCTCTAACAGAGCCATCTATCTGATAACGGGGCCTTGACCCATGCCTCGCTTATCCCGAGTTTCGACCGCTCTCGTCCTACTCGCGTTGATCTGCTTGTCCATCGCCCAACTTAGCCGGGGACCTCAAGCTCTGGCCGACACGGCCGCTGTCGTAGGCGGGAGAGGCCAAGTGACCTTGGGAGAGCCAGCGACGGTCTATCCGGGCGGCTATACCGAATTGCAGTTCTACGTGGGCCACAAGTGTAAAGAAGACGACATCAAGTCCTACAACGGTATCGACGCATACATCATGAAGATCGATCCTTTGCTTCCTTACTTCCGTGTGCGGCCGAACAACCTGCCAGCGGGGGCAGGCGGGGTCACGGTCTCAACATACAAACTCGACGCGAGAGGTAACTGCAGTCTTGCCTGGACTCAGAAGAGCATCCAATACCCGCCCGACGCAACGCCCCCGATCAGTACCTTTGGTGCCAATTTCGCGGTCGTTGGATTCACCAACGGTGTGAACATCACTTTCGACTCACGCAATTGTGCCGCTGATCCTAAGGACGCATCCAAGCCAATTGCGGGCTGTTCTTTCTAACTGCGGCCGGCTCTAGGGCCCAAAGCGCCGCGATCCAGCGTCACTGGCGCAACAACTGCGTTCAGGCGGGTCCAGGTTCGAAGTGGACGGTCACGCGTCTGACATCGGACCAGCGTCGGTGCACCTCATCTTCGATCCGCGTGGAAACTTCATGAACCGAAGCTACCGACAAGCCCGGGGAAGCCTCGCAATGCATAACGACCGCCAGCCCACGATCGAGATTGGTGATGACGATCTCATGACAATTGAGGACCTCGGGCTGGTTCTCGGCTAGCGCTTTGGTCCACGACACTAGGGTCGACTGCCTCGAAGTCACGTCTGTGCCGATGTCTTCGTCGGGATGGTCGAGCGGTTCGATGTGTGTGTCGACCCGCGAGATATGAGAGATGCCGTTCGTGATCTCACTTTCAAGACGTTCCACAATGCGATGCGCATCCTCCAGGCTCATCGCGGCGGGCAACTTGGCATGCAGTGACACGTGGAGCCCATCGGGTCGTTCCGTAACAACAACGTTGTGCACTTCGCTGACTTGCGATTCCCTAGCAGCAAGAGATCTAACTTGCTCAGCCACGAGGATCTCGTCGGCCAAAGGTTCGATGTGCACCATCACGTCGGCCCCCGGCGCAAGCTTGGCCTTGATCGCGGTCTCCACCTGTTCGCTCACCTGATGGGCTCGCTCCAATGGTATGGATCGAGATATCGCGATTACGACATCGGCTTGCGGCTGGCCGCCCGCGTAGCGGATTCGCACGCGCCTCACCTCGGACACCCCATCAACCCCGGCGGCCGCTCTTTCGATCCGAGCGGTGTCTTCGCGCGGAGCCCTGTCCATCAACACGTCGATACTTCTGCGACCGAGGCGAATGCTCGAGTAAGCGACGTAAGCAGCGACCAACAGGCTTCCAACTGGGTCTGCTGCCTTGATCCCGAATGACAGCAGGACCAACCCGGTGATCACGATCGATGATGTGAGTAGGTCGGCTGTGAAATGCAGTGCATCCGCTTCCAAGGCAGGCGAGTGAAAATTCTTGGCGGCCCTTCGAAGCGAGCGGGATCGGGTGGAATCGACCCCCACTGAAAGGGCCATGACTGCGAAGGTGTACCACTCAGCACGCGCTTGTCCGCCGCCGCCGCTGGTCAGCCTGCCAACAGCCTCGAAGGCGATCACAGCGGCGAGGGCAAAGAGTGCAAGTGTTTCAACGAACGCCGAAAGATTCTCGGCCTTGCCGTGTCCGTAAGGATGCTCGGCGTCGGGGGGGCGAGAAGCAACGCGCACGGCGTAGAAGGTCAGGGCCGATGCGCCGGCATCGAGTCCCGAGTGGGCCGCCTCGGAGAAAAGCGCGAGGCTCCCTGAGGCAAGCGCCGCGATCAGCTTCACGACGACTAGGCCGATCGTCGCCGCGAGCGACAAAAGAGCCGCGCGCTGAGCCCCATCGCGGGCCGGGTTTGCGAAAGGACTTTGCACCTTGCCAGTCTCGCGCCGTCGGGCACGCGATGGGGGGCCTTAGGTGAGGGTTTGAACCAGCAATACCCCGTTCAGACTTAGGATCATCAGCGCGATCACCGTGGCGATCAGTGTGGTCGAACGTCGATTGGTGAGCTGTCCCATCAGTCGTTTCTTCGATGTGAACAAGACCAAAGGCACGACCGCGAAAGGCAGTCCGAAACTTAAGACCACCTGAGACAGGATGAGGATCCTCAATGGGTCGGCGCCGATGGCGATCACGATGATGGCAGGGATGAGAGTTAGTCCGCGCCGAAGGAAGAGCGGGATCTTGTATCCGATGAAGCCCTCCATGATGCCCTGACCGGCCATGGTCCCCACGGTCGAAGACGACAACCCCGACGCAAGAAGCGAGATGCCGAACAAGAAACTGGATAGAGCGCCAGCAAGTGGAGTGAGGGTTTTGTGAGCGGCCTCGACCGATTCGACGTGGATGCCGTGAAGGAAGAACACGCTAGCCGCCATGATCAGCATCGCTGAGTTAACGAACCAGGCTCCATTCATCGCGATCGCGATGTCGATCAATTCGAAACGGTAGAGGCGTTTAGCGTGAGCTGCGCTTTGCGGCGTGATGCGAGCCTTCGTAAGATCCGAATGCAGGAAGACCACGTGCGGCATGACTGTGGCCCCAAGGATCCCGATCGCTAGATAAAGGGCCCTGCCTTTGGCGAATGGAACGAACATCCCATGAAGGATCGGACCGGCGGGCGGATGAACCAAGAAGATCTCGGCCAGATAACAGAACCCAACAACCCCGATGAAGAACATGATCACGTACTCAACCGGGCGATGGCCGTACTTGTGCAGATAAAGGATCGCGAAGGCAACCACTCCCGTAAGGATGGCGGCCGGCAATAGATCGATCCCGAACAGAAGTTTGAAGCCGATGGCACCGCCTAGCACCTCGGCAAGATCGGTCGACATCGCAACTATCTCGGCGATGATCCACAGGAACAAACCAACGGGGCGAGGAAACTCTTCGCGACAAACCCTAGCGAGCCCTTTGCCAGTTGCGATCCCGAGTTTGGCCGACAGACTCTGGATAACGATCGCCATGAGGTTCGCCGCGAGGATCACCCATAGGAGCTTGAATCCAAACTCGGACCCTCCAGCGATATTGGTCGCGAAGTTACCCGGGTCGATATAGGCAACGCTCGCCACGAATGCTGGCCCGAGGTACGGCCAAAGACCCTTGACCCGGTTTGTGGTCGTGTGGCCAGCCTTAACCGGCAGGCCGAGGGCCGCCGCCTCTTCTTGAGGCTCGTCGCTCAATGTCTCGAAACGAAGATGTAGGAGGCGACTCGGTGGCCGATCGGATGACGCTTGCGACCTACCTTTACCCAGATGGTTTCATCTAATTCGTCCGGGGACTCGACCTCGAGCACGGTGCCAGGCAGTATCCCCTTACTGGCGAGGTATCGAAGAGCCTTTGGGTCCTGATCGGAAACCCTTTCAACAAGGGCCTTTCCTGCTCCGAAGCTCTCCAGAGATGGATGGGATATCTCGTTGTGCCTGCCTTTCTTGGGCGGGATCGGGTCGCCGTGTGGGTCATGGGTCGGATACCCGAGTGACTTGGCGATGGCTTCTTCGAGGTCTTCGGAAAGTACGTGCTCTAAGACCTCGGCCTCGGCGTGGACGCGGTCCCACGAGATCCCCAGGCTGTCATGCAGATACGCCTCTAGAAGCCTGTGGTGGCGAATGACTTCCAACGCCAGCTTGCGACCCCCCTCGGTTAGTTCCACACCTTGGTACCTGTGGTAGCGCACCTTGCCTGCGACGGCCAATCTTTTCAACATCGCGGTGACCGATGCCGGACTGATCGACAGGCGCTGAGCCAGGGCAGTGGTCGTGACTTCGCCTCCCGTCTCGGCGAGGAAGTAGATAGCCTTCAGGTAGTCCTGTACCGATTCGGTAGTCTCCACGAAAAAATATCTTAGTCTTATCTAAATGACGCCGCCAGTCGGGGCTTGTTAGCATCCTGGGTAACGAGTCACGGAGGACGAGTTTGAAGGCACCTGAGTATCGATCTACCCGGTTGGCCGTCCTCGTCCTTAGCTGGGCCCTCTGACCGCGGCCAGCAAGCCATCGGGGGGCCCCAAGAACCCAGGTTCGAGCGGACTCGCGTCCGCATGACTGAGCGAGGTTAGGTGAAGGATGAGCGACCGTTATCAACCGCAGGATTTCGAAGAGCGTTGGATGCGCGAATGGGATGCCCAGCGTCTTTACGCAGCAGGTGACGACCCGGGGGAGCGTCCTCACCGGTTCATCATGGAGATGTTTCCCTATCCGTCCGGCGACCTTCACATGGGTCATGTAGAGAACTACACGATCTCCGATGCCATGGCCAGGTACTGGCGCATGCAGGGTTTCGACGTTATGCATCCGATGGGCTATGACGCGTTCGGCCTGCCCGCAGAGAATGCAGCTATAAAGCGCAACGTTCACCCCCGTGAGTGGACGTCTAAGAACATCGCTCAGATGCGATCGTCGTTCAAGCGACTGGGCTTCTCGTACGACTGGGATCGCGAGGTTGTGAGTTGCGATCCGGACTATTACAAGTGGAACCAATGGATCTTCCTCAAGATGTTCGAAAGCGGCCTTGCGTATCGACGCGTGGCAACTCAGTTCTGGTGCCCTGTCGATAAGACTGTTCTGGCGAACGAACAGATGTCGACCGGGGTGTGCTGGAGATGTGGAACGCCCCCGGAGATAAGGGAATTGCCCCAGTGGGCCTTGAAGATCACCGACTATTCAGACCGCCTGCTCGATGACATGCAGGCCCTCGACTGGCCCGATTCGATCCTTAACCAGCAGCGAAATTGGATCGGCAGAAGTCACGGGGCGCAGGTGACTTTCAAGATCAAGGCAGACGGATCATCTGATGAGGTTGAGCTCGAAGTTTTCACTACGCGCCCGGATACCTTGTGGGGTGCCACGTTCCTCGTGCTCGCGGCAGAGCACCCACTGGCTGCCAGTTTGAGCAAGGGTACCGAAGCCGAGGATGCATACAACGCATTCGTTGAAGAAGTGACACGCGAGGCCGAAGTCGATCGCCTCACTTCGAAGGTGCGCCGTGGCCTGGCACTTCCCGCGACCGCCGTCAATCCAGTGAACGGCGATGCGATCCCAATATGGGTTAGCGATTACGTGTTGATGGGTTACGGGACCGGAGCGATCATGGCTGTGCCAGGTCACGATCAACGCGACTTCGAATTCGCCAAGACTTACGGTCTGCCCGTGAAGTTCGTGATCAAGCCTTCAGACGGTGAGACCGAACCGAGCAATGGGACCGAGCCTTTTATCGGGGCGGGTGTGATGATGGACTCAGGACCGTTCGACGGCACGGCGGTATCGCCCGAGGATCAAACCGGGATCACCGAGGTGGTCGCCTGGCTCGAGGCGGAAGGTAAGGGCCGCGGCAAGGTCAATTACCGTCAGCGTGATTGGGGGGTATCCCGTCAACGTTATTGGGGCACTCCCATCCCGATCATCTACTGCGATAATTGCGGGACGGTTCCGGTCCCCTTCGGGGACCTGCCTGTCCTGTTGCCAGATGAAGTCGATTACGAAACCTCCGACGATGCTGTTTCGCCATTGGCCAACGATGCAGCATTCGTTGAGGTCAAGTGCCCGTCGTGCGGGGCTCAGGCCAAGAGAGAGACCGACACCCTCGACACGTTCTTCGATTCGTCTTGGTACTTCCTGCGATATTGCGATCCGAAGAATGTCGAGGTGCCATTCGATCCTGCCAAGGTTGCCGCTTGGGCTCCGGTCGATAGATACATCGGGGGGACCGAGCACGCCGTGATGCATCTGATCTACGCGCGCTTCTTCGTGAAGGCATTCCAAGATATGGGCTTGGTCGATTTCTCTGAGCCTTTCTTGAACCTGTTCAATCAGGGTTCGGTCTCCGTGCAGGGCAAAGAGATGTCCAGTTCGAAGGGCAACGCTATCGAGGCCGCCGAGGTGATAAGCCGGTTCGGTGCCGACGCGGGACGCATGTTTATGTTGTTCTGCAGTCCCCCCGAGGCTGACTACGACTTCCCTGCCGACGGGATGCAAGAGATCGGTAGGGTAGCGTTCGGATGGCTGTCCAGGGTCTGGCGCATCTTGGAGAACGTGGCCGACACAACGGTCCCAGACTCGCTCGACAAGATGGTGCACCGAACCATCAAAGCGGTGACGAAGGACTTCGAGGACATGGGATTCAACACTGCCATCGCAAGGCTGATGGAACTGCTGAATGAATTCTCGAAGTTAAAGGGCCCTGTCCCGAAAGAAGCGGCGCTCAGTTTCTTGAAAATGCTGGCGCCGATAGCTCCTTTCATCGCAGAGGAACTGTGGCATAAGCATGGTCAGACCGGTTCGATCCATGTTTCATCCTGGCCTCAGTTCGATGAGTCGAAAGTAGCGCGCGATAAGGTGATGATGATCATGCAGGTGAATGGCAAGGTTCGCGATCGCATCGAAGTGGACGCCACTATCGGTGCCGAAGAGATGGAGCGATTGGCTATGGATAGCGACAAAGTTAAGTTGGCTCTTGGCGGCGATGGGCCGCAAAGGTTCGTGAGCGTCCCACCGAAACTGATCAACCTGGTGACGGCTGCTACACCCCCGAACCCCGCATCTTCTTCAGGGGTTTCGCAGCCTCTGGCGCGAGATGGTGGTACGGAGACGGGGGCTGCTACACCCCCGAACCCGGCATCTTCTTCAGGGGTTTCGCAGCCTCTGGCCCGAGATGGTGTTGAGGGGACGGGGGCTGCTACACCCCCGAACCCCCAATGAGCGCTAACAATCTGGGGGAGAAGGAGGCAGCGGATAGGGCTTCGCTGATCAGCGGTGTTGAGTACACATTGGATCTGGATCTGGCCTCGTCCCAAACGCATTTCACAGTCAACGCCGAGATCGATTTCGACTGCACTTCGGATGATGCCGAGTCCTTCCTCGACCTGCTATCGGAGAAAGTCATCTCGGTCACTTTGAATGGCGAAACACTGAGTGCCGATGCCTACGATGGAGCTCGCCTCGCACTTAAAGGCCTGCGCCGCAAGAACTATCTAGTGATTCAGACGTTGCATCCGTTCGAAACATCTGGGATCGGGCTCAGCCGTTTCGTTGATCCCGTGGACGAAGCTGTTTATATGTTTTCAGACTTGGAACCATTCGATGCGCATAGGGTCTACCCGTGTTTCGATCAACCCGACATAAAGGCAACGTTCACGTTCACGGTGAGGGCTCCGCTCGATGCGATGGTTGTTACGAACACTCGGCCCTCGTCCGAGATGATCGATGGGATCTGGCGATTCACTAAGACTCCGCCTATGTCTACATACGTGACCTGCGTCGCAGCGGGGCCCCTGCATAAGGTTGCGGATCGCCATGGCGACATCGATCTGGGTATCTTCTGCCGGCGCTCACTCGCAGAGCACCTCGATGCCGATGAGATCTTCCAGATCACCAAGATCGGTATGGATTTCTATGAAAAGCAGTTCGACTACCCATATCCGCTCGACAAGTTCGATCAGGTCTTCGTCCCCGCGATGAATCCCAACGTTGGCGCGATGGAGAACTTCGGTTTGGTCACGATGAATGAGGTCTACATTTTTCGCTCTAAGGTCACAGAGGGAGCACGCGAGAAGAGGGCCGAGACTGTCCTTCATGAGCTTGCTCACATGTGGTTCGGCGACCTTGTCACGATGAAGTGGTGGGGCGACCTTTGGCTCAACGAGAGTTTCGCTACTTTCGAGTCGGTGCTGGCTCTTGCCGACACAGAAAGGTTCGCGCATGCATGGACGAGTTTCGCCAACGGTTGGAAGAACTGGGCTTACGAGGCGGACCAACTGGAAACGACGCATCCGATTTCGACCGGCATGCCCGACACCGATTCGGTTCATGTCAATTTCGACGGTATCTCTTATGCGAAAGGCTGTTCGGCTTTGAGGCAATTGGTTGCGTGGGTCGGACCTGACTGTTTCGACCGGGGACTTCGCCAGTATTTCCGCAAGCACGAATGGAGCAATGCCACCCTCTCAGACTTCCTGGAAGAACTTCACGAGTCGTCGGGACGCGATCTGGTGAGATGGTCTCGCGACTGGCTGGAATCGGCTGGCGTCAACACCATCTCGCCGCGGTTCAAGTTGGATACCGATGGTTGCTACTCTTCGTTCAACATAGAACAAAGCGCAACGAGCGCGCTGCCTACCCTTAGGCAGCATCGTCTTGGTGTTGGCCTCTACGATCGAGATGGCGATCGACTTTCGCTGAGGCGGCGAGTCGAATTGGACATCGATGGCGATTCGACTGGGGTCACCAAACTTATCGGCGAGAAGGCAGCCGATCTGGTTTTGCTCAACGATGGTGACCTTACCTTCGCGAAGATCCGGCTCGATGACGATTCACTCGAAACTGCGGTTTCACACCTGAAGGACGTGGACGACCCGTTGGCGCGTGCTCTGTGCTGGGCGTGTGTCTGGGACATGACTTCCCAGATAGAGGTTCCTGCAAGCACCTTCCTCGAGATGTTCGCCAAGAACGCCTCAGCAGAAACGGGGCTTTCGAGTCTTGAACCGCTGATCGCCCGAGCCATCCGTGCCAACGATTTCTTCGTCAACGATCAACGCTATGTTGCTTGGCGGTCGCGCCTTCGCGCATTGGCCTTCGATGCCCTTAAACAGTCGCCTCCCGCCAGTGACCTTCAGCTCTCATGGGCCCGGGTGTTTGTTCAGCGCCTCGATGAACCGGGCTGCCAGGCGGTTCGCGGCTGGCTCGAAGGAAGAGATGTACCCGAGGGGTTGAAGGTCGATCAGGAATTCCGGTGGTCACTGGTTGGTGCACTGGTCTCACAAGGCCAGGGCGATGCATCTGACATCGAGGAAGAGTTGAAGCGTGACCCAACCGATATCGGCGAACGTAATGCGGCTGGCTGCCTCGCTGCGCTCCCAACCGCCGAAGCGAAGGCGGACGCATGGACAAAGATCGTCGAGGGAGGCCTTCCGATGGCCAAGCGCCGCGCAGTGATGATCGGTTTTCATAGACGCGATCAGGTCGACTTGATCGAACCGTACGTTGAGCCGTACTTCGAGGAGCTGGAGCGCTTGCGATCGGCCGATAATCAACACCAAGCCAAAGATTTCGCTGCGGCGATGTTCCCGCGGATGGTCGTAACCACGGGTATCGCTGAGCGAAGCAGGGATTTCGCGAGCCGCGACGATCTTCCCGAATTCCTGCGACGGCCAGTCGCTGAGTCGGGCGAAGAAGTCGAGCGGGCCCTTAGGGCCCGCAAGAAAGACTCCGAGGCTGTCGGTACCGCCTGATAGAGTTCGCTTCCAAACTTCCTCTGGTCAGCTTCCCCTACTTCCCCTTTCTTTCGGGAGGTGTGGATGAAGCAAACATCGTTGAATGCGATATCAAGGTACATCCGGGCTTCGCCTGGCGAATTGGGCGCTATCGCCCTCGGCGCCGCGCTGATACTCGGGGGTTCCGCGTTCGTATGGGCGCGCACATCGGGTCCGCCGCCGGCTGAGATCAAGCATGTCGCGTCGGTCGCGAGGTCATCGGCGGCGGTGACAGTGGTGAAGAAGGTCACTGTGCATGTCGCGGGCATGGTTGTTACTCCAGGCGTATACGAGCTGAACGAAGGCGCGCGGGTAAAGGACGCCATCGCAGCCGCCGGGGGCCCTGCAGCGGGCGCCGACGTGAACGCTCTCAATCTGGCGGCACTGCTCCAAGACGGCCAGAAGATATTCGTTCCTAAACCGGGCGAAGCATCCGGTGGACAAAATGAAGGCGCACAGGGCGGCATGGCCGCAGGAAAAGTCAATCTCAATACGGCTAGCGAATCAGAACTCGAGAGCCTGCCATCGGTGGGGCCGGTGATGGCCGGTCGGATAATCCAGTACAGGCAGACCAAGGGCGGGTTCCGCTCCGTGCGGGATCTGTTAAAGGTCGATGGCTTCGGTCCGCGCAAGTTCGAATCGCTCAAAGACCTCGTAACCGTTTGATAACCGAGCAGGTATCGCAGATCGCTGGTCCAGCTTGGCGCACTATGGTGCTGTCAGGCGCGTTCGTGATCGGAACGGCGTCGGGATGGATGCTTCACCCCTCAGTGACGCTGGCCTTCGCAGCCGGGTTGATCGGACTCGGCTTCATCGTCGCGGCGATGTTCTCGGCGCGGATAGTGGATCCCGATCCCCACGCGGGCCACTATCGCTACATCGGTTTGGCCGGTGTGCTCATAGTTATGGGTTCGTTCCTTGTTGCAGTCTGCGATGCCGGGATAAGGCTCGACTCTTCCATGGCCAACCCGATCAGATCTTTCGACGGAAGATCCATCGTTGTCACCGGAAGATTGATCACGGAGGCGCAACGCAAGGGGGACCTGCTGGCATTCGGGTTCCTGGTCGATCACACGGCGGGGGCACCGATGCATTCACGGGTTCAGGTTCGTGCGCATCGGTCTTCGCGAGCCCTTATCGCTGGTGAACGGCTTCGATTGCGATTGAAAGTGGCCGCTTATTCGATGGATAACCCTGTCGAGCGGTCGTGGGTCTTGCATGGATACGTTGCGGGCGGCTTCGCATCGGGTGAACCTCAAGCGATGCCAGGCGGCGATGTCCTCGCGATGTCAGCATCATCCTTCAGAAGCAATGTTGGGGCGATGTTCACCGGTGCGATCGGACCCGATCGTGGTCCCCTTCTTCTAGGCCTTGTGTTCGGTGATACCCGACAGATGCAAGCCAAGACCCTCGAAGACTTCAGGACTAGCGGACTTTCACATCTGGTCGCGGTTTCGGGGGCTAACCTTGCGATGGTGCTTGCGGCACTGGTGATCCTTATGCGTCTTACCCGGGTTCCGCGCCGTGTTCAGATGGGAGCCTGTCTCGCAGCCGTCGGATGCTTCACCTACGTAACGGGTGCTGAGCCATCGGTGCTCAGAGCAAGCGTGATGGCTATCATCGGACTCACCGCGGTGCTGGCCGGACGTCGATCGGATGCGATGCACTCGCTGGCGATCGCATGCATCGTTCTTCTTGCCGTTGATCCTTCGATGCTGTGGTCCATAGGATTCCAACTTTCTTTCATTGCCACCGCAGGGATACTTCTCATCAGTCGTCCGCTGGCGGATCGATTGGCGCGGTTACCAAAGGTATTGGCTGAAGCACTCGCTGTTTCCATCTCTGCACAGGCTGCCGTGATGCCACTGCTCGCGTTCCACTTCGGACAGGTTTCGACCTACGCGCTCCCCGCTAACACGCTGGCCTTCCCGTTGGTTGCACCGGCGACGGTGCTGGGCCTTCTTGCTGCCACATTCGGATCGATCTTTAGGCCCATCTCGAAACCGATGGTTCAGATCGCCGGTTGGTTCGTTTCTCCTCTCGTCGCGATATCTCACACGTTTGCTCATATGCCATCTTCGAACCTGGCGGTGAGATCCAATAGCCTCGCCGCGCTAGTTGTTGGTTATCTGGTATTCATCGCGGGTTGTCTTTGGATCCTGGGACGAAGAAGAGCCGCGCGCTGGCCGGTCGCGATCGCGATATCAACATTCGCCCTTTCTGCATTCATCCCGGTCGCATCGGCGACGCCTCCGCAAGGTCTGCGCGTGACCTTCTTCGACATCGGACAGGGGGACGCGGCTTTGGTCCAAGGACCCCAAGGAGCTCGGATACTTGTTGATGGCGGGCCCGAAGGGGCGGCTACGATGGCCAAGCTTGCCGCACGCGGCGTTGATCGTCTCGATCTGGTCGTCTTCTCACACGGCCATCACGATCACGTGAATGGTTTGGTCGAGGTTTCGAAACGGATACCTATCGGGTTGACTCTGCATCCCGGCGTTGCCGGACCCGCTGTTTCAGCACTGGGTCCGGCGGCCCATCTAAAGAGCGCAGCGGTTGGTGACCGATTCGCTGTTGGTGAGCTCGATGTGGAAGTACTCGGACCCTCGCCCGCATCGCGGCAGTTGGCGTCAGATGCAGCGCAGAGCGGCAACGGCGAAGGCGTTTATCTGAACGATGCCTCTTTGGTTGTGAGGATCGGTTGGAGATCGGGATGCGCATTGTTCGTGGGCGACATACAAGAAGAGGGGCAGGAGCGATTGGTGGATGAATATCCAGATCGCATCCACTGCGCCATCCTCAAGGCCCCCCATCACGGTTCATCGCACCTTTCACAGTTATTCATCAACGCTGTTGGTGCTGAATCGGTTTCGGTATCGGTTGGACACAACAATTACGGCTTGCCCTCGGCTTCGGCCCTTAAGATGTTTGAGTCTTCGGGGGCATCGGTGATGCGAACCGACCGCCTCGGTGACACCGTCGTCGAACTGGACGATAGCGGACACGCCCGAGGGCGCGATGCCGATAGCCCAACTGTTCGACCGGGCTAGACTCCCTGCATGAGCGACCTATACGTCCACCTGATCGTTGGCGATGACGCCTTCTTGGTCCGCAAGGAAGTGGAGCGAGCACTTGCGGGCATCAGCGACTTCTCGATAACCGAGATGCAGGCGGCCGACCTGACCGAGGCCCTTGGCCTTCTGCGGACGCCGTCGATGTTCGACGACAAACGTGCTGTTGTGATCCGCGATGCGGAAGCCCTGGCGGCAGATGGACAACGCGAACTTATCGCGTACCTCGAAGAGCCAGCTGCCTCTTCTGTGCTGGTGCTGGTGACGTCCAAGCCTTTGCCGAAGGTGGCTGCAGCCGCCAAGAAGGTGGGGACGGTAGAAGAGGCTGGCAAGGGCAAACGCAATGACATCTTTCAGTGGTTGCGGGAAGAGGCGAAGGCGCGCGGTCTTAAGTTGTCAGCCGACGCAACCGGAGCACTCGTCGAGGCCGTTGGCGAGGATCGGATGGCGCTGTAGCTCGCCATCGAGGAGTTATCGATCGCTAATCCTGGGGGCCGAGTAGGGGCCGAGGAGATCGCTCAGCAATTCCAGGGGAAAGCCGACGCCAAAGTATTCGGGTTCGTCGATGCAGTTGCTCAGCGACAAACGGGTGACGCGCTTGCCAGTCTTCACCGCCTGCTCGATCAGGGCGAGTCTCCTCAGATGTTGTTCTGGATGCTAACGCGCCACATACGCATGTTGCTTCTGTCTGGCTCGGGTTCGGCAAGCAAGATCTCCACAAGCCTAGGTATCCCGCAATGGCGCGCCGAGAAACTCGTAAGGCAGGCCCGCGGTTTTAGTGAAGCCAGTTTGGTGGCCGCGTATCGGGACCTCGCTGCGGCCGATCACAAGATGAAAAAGAGCGAAGAACCCGAGGAGTTGACGCTGCAGCGGTTGGTGGTTTCGATCACGGGGGCGACTGCCCCTAGCTAGCAGCTTTGCGGGATGCGTTGGCGGTCTTGGCGAGCGAAGACTTGCGATTGGCAGCGCTGTTGGCGTGGATGATCCCGGACGAAGCGGCCTTGTCGAGTTGCCTGGTTGCTTTTCGGAGGGCCTCTTGGGTGGCGGCTTCGTCGCCCGAGGCGGCGGCTTGCTGAAACTTTTTCACGTAGGTCTTGAGTGCTGTCGTTACGTCTTTGTTGCGAACGCGACGCTTCTCGTTTGTAAGGATGCGCTTTTTCTGTGTCTTGATGTTTGCCATGATCGCCTCTCGAAGGAACGCAGAAGTTTAGCATCGGTCCCCACTGGGCGTCATCCGCCTGCTACGCTCGCCCGGTGAAAGATCGCTCCCTCATCAGGGCATTCAGCCTTATCGCACACGTGGATCACGGCAAATCCACCCTCGCAGACCGCATCTTGCAGATCTGCAAGGCCGTGCCTGAGCGCGAGATGCGCGAGCAGTACCTGGACCGGATGGACCTCGAAAGAGAGCGCGGGATCACCATCAAAGCCCAAGCGATCCGGCTCATGTTTCCATCCGCCGATGGTCGGACCTACGAGTTGAACCTCATCGATACCCCGGGACACGTCGACTTTTCTTACGAGGTATCTCGCTCACTTGCGGCTTGTGATGGGGTGATCTTGCTCGTTGATGCAGCGCAAGGTATCGAAGCTCAAACGCTCGCGAACCTGTACCTCGCGCTCGAAGCGGGCCTCGAGATCATCCCTGCCCTCAACAAGATCGATCTTCCCGCTGCCGACCCCGAGAGGGTCGGCCGTGAACTTTCCAACCTGATCGGCATCGATCCCGACTCGATCCTGCGGGTCTCGGGAAAGACCGGCGAGGGAGTTCCAGCATTGATCGAACGGGTGGTTGAAAGGGTGCCGTCCCCGAAAGGGGACCCCAACGCGGCGCCGCGTGCGTTGATCTTCGACTCGAACTACGACATCTATCGTGGTGTTGTCACTTTCATCAGGGTCACCGACGGCGAGATCGCCGCCAAGCAGAAGATCAAGATGATGGCAACGGGTTCGGTATCGGAAACAGAAGAGATCGGAGTGTTCGCGCCGAACATGAGACCGGTCGACAGACTCGTGGCTGGCGAGGTTGGGTACCTTATCCCTGGTCTCAAAGATGTTCGGCTTGCGACGGTTGGCGACACAATCACTTCGGCTGATAGGCCGGCACAGGAACCTTTGCCCGGGTACCGGGAACCCAAGCCGATGGTGTGGGCGGGGCTTTATCCAACCGACGGCGACCAGTATCCCGAGCTTCGTGAGGCTCTCGACAAATTGAGCTTGAACGACGCCGCGTTCGTGTGGGAACCGGAAACATCACAAGCACTCGGGTTCGGGTTCCGATGCGGGTTCTTGGGCTTACTGCACATGGACATAGTACGTGAGCGGCTTGAAAGGGAATTCAACCTGGAACTGCTGATCACATCGCCCAGCGTCGCATACGAG
>JBHELT010000078.1:0-24616 GCA_046262935.1 Actinomycetota bacterium
CCCGAATCGAATAACGATTGGAACGACCCCGATGCCGGGGTTGCTACGAAGTCCGGCCGTTCCAGGCCGGGTTCGTCGGGATCGGAATACATGTTGATGAAATCGGGGAACAGTTTGTCTCCTACCAGACTTCCCCCGCCAGGTCTGCTGAATGCGGTTCTGCCCTCATCCGCATCGCGCGCGGCCATCTGGATAAGCGCGTAGTACATCAGCTCACCTACAGCTGCGGGTTCCAGGATCACGGGATACCGTCCCGCCGGCAGCGAGATCGGTTTCTTCGACCATTCCATGCGCTCCATCAGGCGCTGATAGACCGCATCAACATCGGCTTCGGCGATCTTGGAATGGTCGGTTGAGTGCGAAGCCGATACGGTGAAGTCGGGAGTCTTGGAGACCATGGTGAGTCCCGCTTCGCCGTAGGAGTGACTCCGCCTTACTCCCGATGACGTGCCGAGATGAAGGTCGTAGGCGGTTTGCGATGCATATCCGAACAGCAAAACGTCAAGGGGGCCGGCCTTTGAGAAGGCCTTTACGAGGTCGGCGACGGGACCTGCGAAGTTTGCAGACTCGGCGCTCGCGTCATCGGAACCGGCCAGCCAACCCGGTGGCACCGAGCCGTCACCTGCGATGAGCGGCATGAAGTCGGGGGCGTCGGGTTTGCCATCGCATGACCGCTCGGATCGTCGAATAAGGCCTTCGAGGGCGTCGTCGGGGAAGTAGTTCGAAGAAACCTTACCGACCTTCTTGCCTTTGATCGAGATGATCGAGATCGCTTCCGAGCGCGCATCCCCATTGGTGGTGGCTGTGTTGTTCGCCCAACGAACATTCGATGTTGATGTCCGCGTGGCCATGACGATGCAGTCGTCCGCTTTCGAAAGGGATAGGATTTTCTCGATGCGCTCTGGGATCGAGGTCATCGCGCGCCCTCGGCCACGGTGTTCAATATCTTGATCCCACGAAACAATGCTGCCGGACAGCCGTGGCCGGCCGGAGCACCCTGACCGGGCAGTCCCTTGCCGCAGTTGAAAGTGCCGAAAAGTATGAACGTCTCCGGCCCCCCGACCGCCTCCATCGAGTTCCAGAAATCGATGGTGTTGCCTTGATACGCAACGTCTTTCAGTTGCCCGGCGAGCTTGCCGCCTTTGATCTCCCAGAACTGCTGACCAGTGAACTGGAAGTTGTAGCGCTGTTGGTCTATGGACCAGCTCTTGTTGCCGACTATGTAGATACCGCGCTCTACCCCGCCGATCAGATCATCCAGTGAGATGGGACCAGGCCCGGGCTGCAGAGTGACATTCGGCATGCGCTGGATGGGCACATTCGCTGGCGAGTCCGCATACGCGCAACCATTCGATCGCATCCCGAGCTTGCGGGCCATCTGCCGATTCAATTGGTAGCCGACCAGCGTTCCGTCTTTGATGATGTCCCAACGCTGCGCTTTGACGCCTTCATCGTCATAGCCGACTGTGGCGACTCCATCATCGGTTACCCGATCACCAGTGACGTTCATGACATCGGATCCGATCTTCAACTCACCCAGCTGTTCGAGCTTCGCGAATGAAGTTCCTGCAAGGGTGGCTTCAAAGCCGAGTACACGATCCAGTTCGGTGGAGTGGCCGATCGATTCATGGATCGTGAGCCACAGATTGCTTGGATGGATGACGAGATCGTATGTTCCAGGCTCGATGGAGGGCGACGCGATCTTCTCTTCCAGAAGAGCAGGGATCCGCTCAGCATCAGCCATGTAGTCGTAGCCACCGTTGCTGAAGAACTCCCATCCACGGCCAACCGGCGGCGATGTCGAGGCCATGGTTTCGAAGGCGCCGGTCTGTTTGTTCACCTTAGTGGCTTCGAAGTCTGCTGAAACGCGGATGCGTTGTTGTGTGATGCGCGAGCCCGTCATGTTGGCGAAGAACTTGCTCTCTTCGACCTGCAGTAGAGCCATGTCGACGTGGTCGACCTTGCCTCCAGACAGAACCTTCTCGGTGATGGCCCGAACGAAGGCGATCTTCTCGTCATCGCCGACATCGAATGGGTTGACCTCGTAAGCCGATACGTACGTGTCGGTGTAGTCGGGCTCGTCCGCGAGTTCGACGGGCTCGGAGTTCAGACCGCGGAACTGCTTCGCTAGGTCGATGGCGCGCCGCACTGCTGCTGCAACAGCGTCAGCAGCGAGCCGGACATCGCTTGCGTATCCCCGGCTTCCATCGATGATGACCCGGACTCCAAAGCCGACTCCCTCACCGTTGCTCAGAGACTGCAGATCGTGATCCTTCACGAAGATGCTTTGCGCGCGATGGACCTCGAAGCGAAAGTCAGCGTAAGTTGCGCCGAGATCTTTTGCCGTCTGAAGTGCCGCGTCGGCAAGGCGGTCGAATGGAAAGTTCAAGAACCGTGCATCTATCGATCTGGGCATGGGGGGATGCTACTCAATCGGAGGCGGGGACCGCATCTGAGGTTGAATCCGTCTAGCGAGAACCTCCACCTTGCATCGAAGGCCCGGCGCGCCACCTAGTCGGATGTCGGCCGTAACAAGGATGGCACCGAGAAGCTCCGCCAGTGCAACGTACGCGGCGTCGTAGGGGGTGAGGTTTCGACGCAGCGACCAGATCCTGGGAGCGAAGGCTAAATGGGGATAACGGATGAGTTGCAGCTCCTCCAGATCCCGAATCGCGAGTCCGGCTCGACGCTCGTCCATGTCGCCTGCAGCTAAGCGGCGACGGAACACGGACATGACCTCGAGGTCTACGAGTTGAGGACCGTGGAGCGAAGGATCATCTAGCAGACGGTCTCTGGCTCGGTCACCGTCAGTCCCGTCGTCGCCCAGTGCGGGGGCAAGGACGGAAGCGTCAACAACGATCAGTGCCGAGCCCGTTCAGTACGTAGGTCCGAGGCCGCTTTCGCCAGCCCAACCTTGCCGCCGGAACGTCCTCCAGCGCGAGCGAGGACCTCCTCGACTGTTGGGCGGGCAGCGAAGTCGTTCAACAAGGAAAGAAGGTACTCCTGTAGGGACATTCCGTGCTCTGCCGCTCTGCGTCGGAGTGTCGTGTGAATCTGGTCTGGTACGTCTCTAATCTGCACGCTCTTCATGCATGCATAATAGGAGTGGAGCAGGCGTTTCGCAAGCGCGGATGCGGTTGCCTGTCCTCGATCAGGCGCCAGTCGCGCGCAATACCCGCTCGAACCAGTTCCGGTCCTTCGGGTGGGTGAGCATGTCGGCAACCTCGCGCTCTGCATGCTCTTTCGCTCGTCCGCCGCCTTCGAGGGCAACGTTCATCCGGCTCACTAGCCAATTCAGCCACGCCGTGATCACCGGCGAGAAGATCGAGACATCGAGCGGCGGGACATCATCGGCGATAGACGTGTATCCCTCGATGATCGCGCGCGCGGCTTTCTCGTTGATCTGTTCGTTCGGAAGAGCGCACCACGAATCGAGCACCATCCCGATGTGCCACTCGCGCGAAATGGCCCCTGCGAAGTCCCATCCAATCGGTACAAGGCTCCCGCCCGCGCCAAGATGGGTCGACGACGGCTGGAAGTCGGTATGCGCAAGCACGAGTGCGTCTTCGGGCGCGTCGGTGTGCGCCCTGCTGATGTCGAGGATCCTCACGACAAACACCTCGCTCTCGCCCGGACTCGCACGGGCTATCGAGAGCTTCGGTGTTCCGTAGCTCAGCCCAGGTGGAGCAAGCGATGGCTTCGAGCCTTCCGGCGAGTCTCGGCACGGTCGCTCACCGCGCGCGCCGAAGTTAACAGCATCGATCGTACGCGTCAAGATGGCTTACCTCGGCGGGACTTCTATCCTTACGGCAGTTGGGATTCGCCTGGTCTGAAGGGAGCGATCGTCGTTGGATTGGAACACGCATCGCGCGCACTTGCTGAGCCTTCCATCCAAGGAAGGGCTCGCCGCTCTTGCCGAGGAAATCCTCCCGGGGTCGCGTGTGTATCGAGTCCGCCGGCTGGGGGGCGGTCTTGCAACTGCAACACACTCGATCGACTTGAAGACGAAGACGGGCGCAACGCTCGGCGTCGTCTTGAAGCGATTCACACGAGCCGACCACTCTAATGTCCTGTTGGAATGGGATCGACTGTCATTTGCCCGCGCACTCGCATTGCCGGCACCCGATCCTGTCGCGCTCGACGCGGATGGGCGTTGGTTCGGCGCGCCGGCGATAGTCATGAGGAGGCTGCAGGGACGTCCCCAGGTCTCTCCATCGAAGTTACAGCCATGGTTGGAACAGATCGCCGCCGCGATGGTGACGATCCAGGGGGTCTCCGCAAAGGGAGGACCTGCTGCGGTGCGTCGTCCGCACAAGGCAGAGCAATGGGAACCGCCGGTGGGTCTTCGAAGAACGGCACTGGTGAAAGATGCCATCGAAGTCATCGAACAACAGTTGCCGTTGGCTCTCAAAGGCGAGCGGGCATTTGGCCACGGGGATTTCCATCCAGGAAATCTGGTTTGGTCGCGGGACAGGTTATCGGGAGTGGTGGACTGGAGTGCCGCACGCGTCGGCCCAAGAGCGCACGAGGTAGCGTACTGTCGCGCCGACCTAACGGTGCTGATGGGGGCCGACGTAGCCGATCAGTTCTTGCAAGCATACGAGCGAGCCTGGGGTTCGCCGCTCGGCGAGGATCTGTGGGTTTGGGATCTGGTGTGCGCGCTTGACGCGATGCGATTTGGTTATCTTTGGGTGATCGCCTACCGGGAGCAAGGAAAGACCGATCTCACTTCCTCGAACGTTTGGCCGCGAGCGGCCGGGTTGGTCCGCAGGGCGCTCCGCCACACCTGAGCGGCGGGGGTTCACTGCGAGACGCATCTTGATGCGCCTCATATATATGCTAAGATGCTTTCGTGCGAACTACCGTGACGATCGCTCCTGACCTGGCAGCCACGCTAAGGCGGATCGCCCAGGAACGAGGGATCACATTCAAAGAAGCACTCAATGAATCGCTTCGGGCTGGCCTGGGCACTCAGGCGGGTTCGACGCGGCCCTATCGTCTGCGAGCGCGCCCGATGGGACTCAGGCCGGGGATCGACCTGGACAAGGCACTACGTCTTGCGGGCGCCATGGAGGACGCCGAAACTCTGCATAAGCTCGAACTTCGTAAGTGAAGCTGCCCGACGTGAATCTGTTGCTCTATGCGACCGATAGTTCGGCACCTCGTCATGCGGCTGCACGGCGATGGCTTGAAGAGCAGTTGTCGGGATCGGAAACACTTGCTCTTGCGTGGGTTGTTCTTCTCGCCTTCCTGCGACTCGGGACCAACCCGAGTGTCTTCGACAAACCCCTTAAGGTTTCAGAGGCGTTGGATCTTGTGGATGAGTGGCTTTCGCAACCGCCTACAACGGTGATACATCCGACCGAACGTCACGCGGCAATACTGCGCGAACTGCTCGAGCCGATGGGCACCGCGGCCAACCTCACGACCGACGCGCACCTTGCCGCGCTTGCGATAGAGCATGGTGCGGAACTTTGCTCCTGCGACTCAGACTTTGCCCGATTTTCACGCGTCCGCTGGCATGACCCGCTGCGATGACATGACGGACTGAGGCTGCTTGATCCGGCATCAGCTGGGGCGCATAAGGGGCCGAGGATTGTTCTGGGTTATTACAGATCGAGGTGAAGCCTAAGGGCCGAGTCCAAGTTCCTCATTAGATCGGATGGAACGGTGCCGAGCCTGTCCCCGATCCTTTCGACAGAGACAGAGCGGATTTGCTCGGCTTGAGCTTTCGAGTCGGACTTGAGTCGGCACTCCTTCGCCGGAAGCAGGACTTGAAACGGGTAGATTTGTCGAACATTGCTAGTAAGCGGGACTACCGTTACGACGCCCCGTTTTAACTGGGCGGCCGTTGCATTAGCGCCGTCGTTGCTAACGATCACAGCGGGTCGCCGCTTAGAGGCCTCCGAGCCGATAACGGGGTCCAGGTTCACCCATCGGATTTCCCCGCGAAGCATCTATGCGAGTCCATCCGACGTAGTTGATGACCACTCTTCCTCCGAATCCTCGAGCCATCCTCTCCAAGCATCTTCATATTGCTCAGCCAGTTCCGCGGTCCTCAGGGTTCGGACGGCTTTGCTGACGGCGGCTGACCTGGAGGGGAGGCGGCGGGACTTTGCGTATGCATCGAGGAACTCGAGGTCCTCATCCGGCAGGCTCGCACTTATTTTCATACTGAGGATACTACCATAGGTACGACCCAGATGGCTACCGCGCTTCATCCTGTCGGGCCCCTTTTGGCTCTAAGGCTCGTCGGCCGCGAAGCCCACCAGTTTGCTATTGCCCAGGAAGCCTTGAGCGAATGCCTTACGGACGACTTCCCGCTAACGCCCGCTGCAATGCTGCCCGCGCTAGCAAGCGCGTGGAATCAAGCGTCGGCAACGGCGAGTTCGAGTCATTCATGATGCGGACTAAAGACCGGTTCATGGAGAATGGCCCTTATCGTTCGCCTGGAACGATTCGCTCCTCGGGGTTTGCGCAACTATGTCTAGAAGATCATCGGTAAAGAGTGCGCGTGAGAACTGCACGCATCGTTACGCCCCTTCGCCAAAACTCGTCGGGAGCGACATCGGCCAGATCAGGGAATCGTTGCCGCACTTGTGCGAATGCTTCTTCGAGAGGAATTCCCGCCGTCCGCACTTCGAATCCTGCGGCCTCGATCCTCGGAGCGAAGTCAGCTGATGTGACGAAGATCACTTCGTGGCCACTCTCGGTCAATGCTTGCGCGATGGGCAACATAGGGTGGAAGTGGCCATATGCGGGGGCGGTGACAGCTATAACTCTCATGTCGAAATCCTAATTGTCATGGGCATCGTCCGGGTCAAAACGGAGTGCTTATCGTGTCCTCTTTATCCGGAAAGTGGCCGGTCTGTCAGGTGTTTGGTAATTCCGACATGTGTCTGCGGAGGCGATTGAGGAAGTCTCCAGGGGTTTCGATCCGGATCTCAGTCGAAGTTGGCCGATAGTCCCGAACATTGAAAGTGACCAGAGTGTGGCATCCCGCTTTCAGGGCCGCTACGAGGAGAGGCAGGTCCTTGGGGTCGGCTTCTCTCTTGAATCTTGCGACATCTCTTGGGCGGGGATCGTTCACCGGGTCTTGGCGGGTGCCGGAGTGCGGCTCGAACTTGAGGAGGGGATGTCGGCTGCCTCGCCTGGGAGATTCGAGCCTCTCAAGGGTTCGAGAAGCGGCATCAAACTCTGACGATGTCGAGGCCCGGTACGTCTACGTAGTCGTCATCTTGAGTGATAAGCGAAATCCCGTGTGCAATGGCGGTGGCGGCGATCCATGAGTCGTTGACCGGCATCCTCTGTCCGCTGTCTCTCAACAGAAGGCGGAGCCTTGCCCACGATTCCGCAACCTGCTGGTCGACGGGGATCGGCTCCAGTGAAAGTGCATGAGTTAGCGTCGCGAGCCTTCGATCTCGTGTCTCCACCTCGGCAGCGGATAAGACGCCGGCGCGCAGTTCACCGATGGTGATCACCGAAACGCCGATCTCGTCGGGCAGGGAACTAGTCTGCAAGGGTCGCATCACCTCCCTCGCGATGAAGACAGAGGTGTCGGCGATTCCGCGGCTCATAAACCGGGAAGATCGTCAGTCGTATCCGGCGCGAGTTGAGCCAGGTCTTGACTGAGCTGTGAATCTGCTCGGTGGAGACCGATTCTGTGGGCAAACTCCTCGCGCCCGAGCCACTGCGTCCGTCTACCTATCGGTTGAAGGATCGCGACAGCCCGCCCGCGGACCGTGATCGTAACCTCCTCACCAGCCTCGATACGCTCCAAGAGCGATCTGGTGTTGTTTCGAAGCTCCCGAGAAGCTACCTCTGTCATGCGACAATTGTAGCATAAATGCGACGGATGGAAGGATCCACAACTCGAACCACATTTTCGCGGCCTCAGCGGCATTCGTTGGGTGACAGTGCTGGCCTCGAAGAAGTGCGCCAACGCGCTCGCGAATCCGGCCAGCACTACACCGCACTACGCACGCGATGTGCTGAATTATCTCCAGGCAGTCGCTACCGAGTCTCCTGGCGAGCCAGCACAGTCGCGCGCACCCGCTCAGTCACGCGCAGGACAGCTTCGGGATGGCCCATGTTGTTCTTTGCTGCTCGCAAGACGTCGGGTGCGATGGGCGTGGTCTCGTCGTGGTCGTCCCGATACTTCAGCCACGACTCGATGCTGTCGTGGTATATGCGCATGTCGAATACTTTTCTCCGCACGGGACGGAATAACCCCTCGCGCTCTACACCCGCCAGGACCCTTCGCGCGTTTCTGATTTTGCGGCTGTCGCTCGTCCAGTCGATGAAGCCAACCCGGATCACTTCGCAACCGTGCACCAAGTCGATCTCTGCGTCGCGAGGTTGGGGATGGACGTCAAGCAGCTCGCCTTCCGGGCGGAGGGCCCTTTGTGTTTGCCGTAGGACGTGCACGACGCCCTCGAGAGGCAGGCATCACAATGAGTATGAGAGCACCGCGAGATCGAAGCGGGCGCGAGGGTAGCGGTAAGTAGTGGCATCGGCGACGACGAACTTCACACGGGAACGCAGCTCTCGGGAGAGCGCATTTCGCGCCTTCGCGATGTCACGCTCGAGGAGATCCAGCGCGAGAACGGACTTGGCTCTGCGAGCAATGCGCGAGGTCAACCTTCCGTCGCCACATCCAATCTCGAGAATCGACTTGTCGCTGAGGTCGACGAGGGCCTCGATAGCGGTTGTTTCCGCGCCCTCAGGATCGATCGACGCCAATGCCCTCTCCTTTCGCTCGAACGTAACCTTGCCAAGACGCTGGATCAGTCGTCGCCGGATGCACTCTACTTCCAGCTGTCCCAAGTGCGCAGTGCGATAGATGGATACTGGGATGCGTTTGAGTGCGTTAAGAACTCCTCAAAAGTGCCCAGCCTGATAATCCCAATGCTGAGATATCAAACTGGTTCGCGGGGCCCTATCTCGCGTGCGTGGTCCTTCGTACCCCAACTGGATGTTGGGCAGACCGATGCTAGCTGACGCATCCTGCAAGGCGAGTCCAGAACGGGATTATCTCCTCGGTCTGCATGCCGAGTTCCTCACGGAGCTTCTTCCACACCGAGAAATCGATCGCGAGGCCGACGATGGCGGCGGCGGCAGGAGAGGGCCAGCCTGCCGTTAGGGCGCCGTGGACGCGGCCAAAATACTCCGCTATGGGCTGCATCGCGGCGGCGGCCTCAGGAAACAGACCATAGTCGCGGATGGCGTTGGTCATGACGCCCTCCTGGTCCACGAACCAGTCATAGATGTCAGTCAGCCCTCGCTCAAATCGCTGGACCGGGTCGCCGATCCCTGACCAGGGTGTGGGGTCGGGGAGTGGATGACGCTCAAGGCCATAAGAAATGCACGCGTGGAAAAGCTCGAGGGTGTTGGGGAAGTTGCGGTAGATGGTCTGCCGGGGCAAGCCCGATCGCTCACTGATCCGAGTGACTGTGGCCTGGGCGGGGCCGATGGTGGAGTGGAGTTCGTAGGTGGCCTTCGCTATCCGGCGGCGCGTCTGCTCCACTTTTGCACGTCGCTTGACCATCTCATACTTCCGGCCCACGTGCGAAGAATATCATGTGTCAGAGCGTCACCCTAACTTGACAAAGCGAATCTGCCCAAATTAAAATGTCACAACGTCACGCCAAAAAGGCGAGGCACAACCCGCAGGAGGCAAGAAAATGCAGATCAAGCAGGCGTTGCAGGCGGTGTCCGCCGGTGAGGGTGAGGCGTGGTGGTGGTTTGGCGTCCTTGCCGAAGTCAAGGCAACTGCGGCCACTACGGACGGACAGTTCACGGTGATCGAAGTCACAGTCGCCCCCGGTTACGAGGGCGTGCGTCACGTCCATCACAACGAGGACGAGGCATTCTGGATCCTCGAGGGCGACGTGACCCTAGAGATCGGCGATGAAGTGATAGAGGCCCATGCTGGCGACTACGCTTTCGGTCCTCGCGACATCCCGCACAGCTTCAGTGTCAGGGAAAGCGGCGCTCGGATGCTATTCATCTTCACGCCCGGCGGCTTCGAGGAGCTGGTCCGCGCGACCGGTGTCCCCGCGGCGAGCCGAACCCTTCCGCCTCCGCCTGATGGACCGCCGGACTTCGAGTCGCTCAAGAAGATCGTGGCGCGGTATGGCGCGGAAATCCTGATGTAATCGGAAGGTAACCATGCCAACCGCAGACCAGCCCAAGCGCGGGTTGTCGACGGCGCAACGAAGATGACGCGGTGCGTCCGATGGTTGATTTGCGGATCCGTGAAGGCATGAGCAATAAGGCCCGAGGAACGAAGAGCGTAGAGTCAGGTCCTCAGAGGACTATTAGAGATCGAACTGTTTCAAGGGCAGGGTTCCCCTGCACCTTCAAAGATCGAGGTGAATTCTCAGGGCATCGTCCAGTTCCTCGATAACGGTGGCGGGTACGGCTCCGATCTGATCTCCGATCCTTTCCACTGACACTGAACGGACCTGCTCGGCCTGAGCTTTTGAATCTCGCTTCAGCCCGCACTCCTTCGCGATCAGTAGCACCTGAAATGGATATACGCGCTTTACATTGGAAGTCAGGGGCACGACTGTAACTACACCTCTACGCAGTCGAGCGGCGACTTCGTTTGCTCCGTCATTGCTCACGATCACCCCCGGGCGCCGCTTCGCTGATTCGGAGCCGACTGCTGGATCAAGGTTTACCCAGCGGATCTCTCCGCGCCGCATTAGGAGAGAATCCCGTCGCCAGTTGTTGCCTCCCACTCTTTTTCCGAGGCTTCCGACCATTCATCCCACGCATCCGCATAATTCGCTGAAAGATCCGAAACTCGCAGCGATCGGATCGCTCGCATCACGGCGGCAGATCTGGACGGAATACCTCGCGCCTTGGCGTACGCGTCAAGGAACTCGACCTCATCTTCCGGCAAGCTCACGCTAATCTTCATACCCTGATACTACCAGAAATACTACCTGTTGGCTACCAACAGATAGGCCGGGCTTGTTCGTAGGTCGTGGCCTTTGGCTGAGGGCCTCCAGTTTAGGCGAAAGCGGTTCTGGGCTTGTTCGCCAAAGGAACGAGGTCTTCGGGGTGGCACAAGCAGGAGTTTCGCGCTTGGGTGTCGAATCTGAATGTCATGAGATGCAAAGGGTATAGCCGCTGGACCTCGATTGTGCTCGGACTGGTCTTGGTCGTGGCGAATGTGGATGTTGCTGGGGCCGGGACTGCGCACCTGTGGTCAAAGCGCCTCGGCGGCACGGACTCCGACCACGCATACTCGGTGGCGAGCGACCCCTCCGGCAACGTCCTGGTGGCGGGCATCTCGAACAACTCCTCGATCGATCTGGGTGGCGGCCCCCTGCCTGGCGTGGGGTCCTTCGACATGGTGGTGGCGAAGTACTCGGCCTCGGGAACCCACCTATGGTCAAAGCGCCTCGGCGGCACGGGCTTTGACTACGCACAGTCGGTGGCGAGCGATCCCTCCGGCAACGTCCTAGTGGCGGGATACTCGCAAAGCTCCTCGATCGATATGGGTGGCGGCCCCATGCCCGGGGCAGGGCGATCCGACATGGTGGTTGCGAAGTACTCGGCCTCGGGAACCCACCTATGGTCGAAGCGCCTCGGCGGCACGGGCTTCGACGACGCACAGTCGGTGGCGAGCGATCCCTCCGGCAACGTCCTAGTGGCGGGCGGGTCGGACAGCTCCTCGATCGATATGGGAGGCGGCCCCCTGCCTGGCGTCGGCGGCATGGTGGTTGCGAAGTACTCGGCCTCGGGAACCCACCTATGGTCAAAGCGCCTCGGCGGCACGGGCTTCGACTCCGCACAGTCGGTGGCGAGCGATCCCTCCGGCAACGTCCTAGTGGCGGGATACTCGCAAAGCTCCTCGATCGATATGGGTGGCGGCCCCCTGCTCGCCTCGGGGTTCTCCGATATGGTAGCGGGGTCATCGGACATGGTGGTTGCGAAGTACTCGGCCTCGGGAACCCACCTGTGGTCAAAGCGCATCCGCGGTACGAGGTACGACGGGGGCACGAGCTACGACTACGCACAGTCGGTGGCGAGCGATCCCTCCGGCAACGTCCTAATAGCGGGCTTCTCGCAAAGCTCCTCGATCGATATGGGAGGCGGCCCCCTGCCCGGCGCGGAGTGGTCATCGGACATGGTGGTTGCGAAGTACTCGGCGTCGGGAACCCACCTGTGGTCAAACCGCTTCGGCGGCACGGACTCCGACTACGCATACTCGGTGGCGAGCGATCCCTCCGGCAACGTCCTAGTGGCGGGATACTCGTACAGCTCCTCGATCGATATGGGTGGCGGCCCCCTGCCCGGCGCAGGGCAATCCGACATGGTGGTGGCGAAGTACGTGTACGTGGATGACAACCCTCCCGCCTCCACGTTTCATCTGTCACCGTCACCCCGGGTTGTATCCAACGCCGCCAGCATTGCCCTGACGGGCACCGCGACCGATGACAACACCGGCCTCGACTCCCTGACCGTCACGTACATCAACAACAGCTCGAACGCTCAGGTCGTGGTGGCGGCTTCTGTGAGTTGCTCGGACGGCGGTCGCTTGACATGTACGTTTAGTGCCCAAGGTCCGGGTTTCCCCGGGGTCTGGACGGCCAACGCGCGCGGGCGCGATCGAGCCGGCAACGTCGAATCACCCGGCCCAACCGTGACCGTCGTGGCGATCCCCTGAGCGTTTAGGGATGACTCTCCACGCCCGATAACGGCTCCCAACTGTTCCGCGATGGTAACGCTATGAGCTGCTCACTCAGCCTTACTACTTCTTGCCCTAGGTTCGCGTTGTGTTCCCTCAGCGGAGGCGAAAGGAACACCGTTCGAACCACCAGCCCATCGAGGGCCACGGCCTGCAGGTAAGCGGTCAGGTCTGGCAGCGCGTCGCTTAAGTTGTACAGTCGAGGCCTTACGATTGGCATGGACTCAAGGGACAATAGGGAGACGACGGACACGTAACACGAACCCCGGTTTCGTGGCTCAGAGCTTCAGGATTCGTAAGTTCAGCTCTTGGAGTCGAGGTGCATTGCTGGGTTCCTGTCGTAGCCTTCGAAACCAAAGTGCCGTTTGACGATTCAGAAAGTACTAGCTGCCCCCGGCCAATCTGCCGTTAGCTTTTTCTTCGGCCCAGTCGATTAGGTCCTGGGATGCCTTAACTTGCTTAAGGGCCTTCACGTATTCAGGTGAAATGGTCCCACGCCCGACGGGGGTGGCACTGCGGAAAGTGCTTTTTCGGGTCGGCTTCTTGAGTGTCGACTTGGATTTGCGCGACCTGATCATTAACTTACCCACCCTCGGCACCTCCTCAAAGGACAATCACCTTACCTCTATCGGCAGGATATCGATTGCCTATGACAGTTTCGCCTGCCTGGCCACAGCCTGAGCGGCATTCTGCATGTTTTCTCTGACCCGGTCCGTCCAGAGACTGTCGTAGCTGGGGCCCGTCGAGTCCACAGAAATGCAACCCTTGAAGGTACCCGCGGCATTCTGAATAGGCGTGGCGGTGATTGCTCCATAGTCGCTCGTTCGCTCATATTCCTCCTTGGTCAGGCCGTAGCGCTCTTCGGGATCGACCTCATCCCACTCCTCGGGGCTAAGCGTTCGTAACTCTTTCCAGTCCTCCTCCAGATTGGCCACCACGTCCTGGTTCTTTGCCCAACAGGCCCCGATGAGGCCCTTCCCCTTTGTCCACCGGACCCCGGCGTGCGGACGCATCTTCAATTGAAAACCACCTATGCGCACAAGTTCCGGACGCACCCAGGGCCATGCGGGCGAGAGCTTTCGCTGGACCATGAAGGCGTGAACTCCGAGATCCTTGTAGTGCTCTGGCCCTAAGTGATCGAGCAGACTAACGAAGAGGGCGATCAGTGGTTGTTGAATCTTTAGCTGTAGACCTTCTCGGCGCTCCCGACGCTGACTTCGGACGGCTTCGAAGATTCCATTAGCTGTACCGAAAGTGACAACGACTAGAGCCGCGATCGGAATCGATTTGTGGGCCGTCCAGAAATGCTGGCTGGGCCATTCGATGGCCCGCGCTCCGAGACTGAAGCCGCCTCCCAACGATCCGATGCCGATCAAGGTTCGCCACCACAAGTTTCGAATCATGCCGAAAGGGTATCTGTACGCGCTTTGACGTCAACCCATTCAGTAACCTCACGAAGGAAGGGGCGAGTGGCACTCGCCGCACCTAAGGCCGCCTGACGATCCCTTCGGTACTTCATTCTCCCGGCCACACGACGGGCATATGACTATTCCCTTGTTGGTCTCGACCGCTTCGGTTCCGGACGTGCTTACATCGGTGATGCTGCTTGGCTCCAGATTGTCGCCGTTGCGGCGCAATGCGCCACCTTGGACCAAATCCTCGATTGCTTCATCCAGAGCCATGCTGATATCTGGACCCTTGCGAGTCCAACCGAACAGTCTGGCAACATAGGTTGAGAGCTCCTCCCACGAAATGAACCGGGCGTCGGAAACGACCTTCCGAACCGCCAATTCCAACTCTGCTCGAGATACCTCAGAAACCGCTCGTCGCGTATCTGGATCGGTGCTGGCAACCCTCACTCCAGGAAGTACCTGGCCATTCATCCACAGAAACCCCTCCCCATCTCGAATAATCTTGTTCGCTCGCAGAAGTTCGGAGAGGGCCGCATTGAAGGCTTCTCTGACACGAGAGCCCGCCCGTCCGATACCCCATGCCTCACGGACACGTCGCAGTACAAGCTCCTCTGCAACGGGGCCTTCGATAGCCACCACCCGTTCTATTACACGTCTTAATTCCGGCTTTGCTGCGGGATCATGCATTTCAAGCCAGTGTCGCTGCGTCTTTGCGAAAGACGGGTGAGAAACCCGTCCGGCAGCATCGCGACTTACCTGATAGGTGACAGCCCACGTGGGAGTTTCGTCCAGTGAAACTGCCTCAAGTTCAGGCTGGCTACCGTCAGTCATTCGCGGGTCGCGACGTAGCGGCAACTTTCCCTGGGTTGCAATGGCATCCTCTATGGCATTGCGCAGTCTCGACTCCTGCTGAGCACGATCGCTGTACCAGGCAGTTCCCCATATTCGGTGCAATCTCCAACCCAAACCTTCGAGGACTTCTTGCCGCAAGCGGTCCCGATCTCGGGCTACCTTTGAAGAGTGGTACATCACACCGTCACATTCGATTCCGAGGGCGAAGTTGCCGGGATGGTTGGGATCCCTCACGCCAAGATCGATTCGGTAGTCTGCGACCCCTACCTGGGGCACTACATCGAATCCCCAGGAACGGATCACCCCAGCAACGGATGCTTCGAATGGGCTTTCGACGTCGCTTCCGGACGGCGTTATGTCAAGAGCGAGTGCTGGAAGACCTCTTTCAGCGTAATCGAGGTATCGCTTGAGATGACGGACGCCCTCGCGGGCTAGATCTCCCCGAAAGTCGCCGGCAGTTACGGACGCCACAACCTCGACTCTGCGGCGGGCCCTAGTAACGGCCACGTTCAGCCTTCGATGACCTCCGGCCTTGTTAATGGGTCCAAACTGCAGAGTAAACTTGCCGGCTTCGTCGTAGCCGTAACCCACGCTGAAGATAATGATGTCCCGTTCATCCCCTTGGACATTCTCAAGGTTCTTCACGAAAAACCCGTTGAGCCGATCTTCACCAAAGAATGCATCCAGCTCCGGATGGGAAAGTCGCTGCTTCTCAAGTTCCATTTCGATTGTTCCAGCTTGAGCCTCGGAAAAGGCCACAACACCAACCGACAGGTCAGGGTGAGTTCTGGCGTGGTGTAGGACTCTTTCAACCACTTTGACCGCTTCCAAGGGATTGTCGCGCGGACCTCCTCTGCGATATATGCCATCTGCCTTGAAAAAGGTGACTCCGACATCTGGCGCTTCCTCTGTTGCACTCGGAAACGTTATCAATCGTCCCTCATAAAAGGAATAGTTCGAGAATGTGATCAGGCTCTCGTGCTGGCTGCGGTAATGCCATCGGAGTGATAATGAAGTCATTCCGCCGCTCCCTTTGCAAAGGTCGAGTATCGACTCGAACTCCTCAAGCTGGTCCTCCACGTACTCGTCTCCTTCATCAAGGCCCACTTTTTCAAAGAAGGCCGTGGGAGGAAGTTGCTTCTGATCGCCAGCCACAATCAACTGGTTTCCGCGGTACACGCAGTTAATCGAGTCCGAAGGACGAACCTGGGACGCCTCGTCAAATATCACGACGTCAAAGCGAAGCGACGGGGGCAAGAACTGGCTGACGGTTAGAGGACTCATCATGAAGCATGGCTTCAGCGATTGAGTTACTAACGTTGTGTCGCCAAGAAGCGTGCGAATCGGACGATGACGACGCTTCTTGTTTGCTTCATTCTGAATGATCCCTGCCGCTCCGACAGTAGTTCGCGGGCGCCTCTGATTGCATGCTTCAATGACCCGATTAACACTAGTCGCAACGAGTGTTCGATCCAATTCACGGAACTCCTGTACGTAATGGTCTCGATCGTAGGCTCGAAAGGTCCGGACGCGCGAATCCGTTTTCATTACTCCGTCGATCCAGCCTTCTAAGACGGCCCTTTCGAAAATGCCAGGAACACTGGCCGATTGAACCTTTTGATCGACGCAGAAGCCGACAACAGACTCAAGGCTTGCCTGAGATAGAAAATCTCGGTGTTGGACGAAAGCTGCCCACTCGCCGATATCGGCAATTGATCCCTTCAGATCTTCCAGTAAGTCAATTGCTTCTTGAAAAGCTGTGCCGAGGTCACTTCGAAGCTCTTCTGCTCGTTCTGTCAGAAAGTTCGAAACGAGATGATCAAGCACTTTGTCCCACGAAGAAATTCGGGTTCTGAGTTCTTCGGGTAGTAATTCCGTTCCGAGCAGGCGCTGAGCCACGCGTGGTGTCATTGAGGCTCCGCACAAATTCCGAATGTTGGATGTCCATTCGATGGCTCCCTGAATCGTTCCCCAGTCCGTGTCGAACTCACTATAGAGCGACCCAAGGAATGCCCGATCATGTTGGAGAGATCCCTCAACCTCCTCCTCAAATGTTTCAACCATTGCGCGGCGCTGTGCTGAGACCTGGGTTTCCTCCAAGTCGGATTCGGCCCCCTTGGTTGCCTCAACCTGACCTATTGCATCCATGAGTAATCGGGTTTCCTGGCCAACTTTGGCGCACCAGTCGATCAAATCGCGTAATGGCATTTGGAGAAGTCCGGCGGGGAACTCGGGTAGGACCTGCAGTGCATGTTCTTTCCAAGCGTTGGCCCTATGCGCCACGTCCAGGGCGATTGAAGGTATCTGGAGGTCGGGGTTGCCACCTCGTCCGAGCTGCTTCTTGAGCGACTCTGCGTCCAGATGTTCGCCCGCGACGGTCAAGGCGCGCTCGACTAGTTCGATTGCGCTGGTGACAGCGTCGAAATTCGTCTCAGTGTGTCGGTAGTAGTAGGAGCCTAGGATGGCGGAATGAGTCTGCTCGGCGTCCGCTAGCTCCTTGGTTAACCGTTGCCACTCGACCGCCATACGAAGACTGGAGATCACTCCTCGGTTGACCTTGCGTGCTCGAGTGCATGGTCTCAGCAAGGCCTTATCTCGACGGTACTGGGCCTTGACTTTACCGAGACCTTTGTGGACCGATTCAAACCTAACCGTTAGGCCACTTAGATCATCTAGGTTGAGAATGTCTTCCGTAAAGACTTCATCAAGCGCCGCCTTCTTCTCGCGATAAGTGGTAACGAGGGAACGCAGCACGTGACTGGCTTCTTTGAGTGAACCGAGAACTGCCGGATTGATCCATTCTGGTTCCGGTGCTCGCGGAGCGCCAACGGCTGCGCCGAGTTCAGGAAGGTCGGACGCTCTCCAGAGGGAAATTTCCTTTTCAGGCAGCTTGAAGCAACGAGCTATTTGTGGTGCCGCCTGCTGGATGAACTCGAGATCGTGGCGGGACCCTTCGAGAAACTCCGCAGTCTCGAAGAGTTGTGTCCGTGAGGTCTTCGGATGAACCGGCCAGCAGGGGTCGAGCCCGGCGATCGACGCCAGGCTTCGGACTACAACCGAATCCAAGGAAGGGGAGAGATCTCTCCACGATGAACCGATTCCCTCACTTAACGCGTCAACCGCCACTTTATGGTTTTCGGTGAGGACCTGTAGCTCGTCGACGCGGCTCTTGACGGGTGAGAAGTCCGGCATGGACAGCCAACTGGCTGGAACATCCACCCGTTCCTGCGTGAGTTCCAGAAGCTGGAGGAGTCGGCGTGCATCATTGCTCGTGGTTGACCAACGGAGACCGAAATCATTTGCGACTGTCATCGTGATGCTCTGCAAATCCTGAAGTGTGCTCAAGGCCTTGGCCGCTTGATCGGTAAGGTCTCGGGTTCTGGCGGCGCTCAACGAGTGGTCCTGAATCTCACGCCAATGAAATCTGTCCGTGCGGGCTACGGGTCCCCAGGATCGGCTAAGAGCGGAGGCTCGATTTAGAAGATCGGCTAAATGATCAGGTTCAAGGTCCACAGAAAAGGATGTGGGGATGGGGGCATGGGGAAGGTCGTGTAGCTGGCTGACGCGGCCGATCACAGAATGCAGGCTCTGGCCGAGCGGCTGCCTGACCTCATTCATGGCTTGCGCGTAGCTCGAGAGTTCCTGGCGCCTCGCCCTCAGACTGCTCGCTTGAGTCGACGAGAGCATGGAACTGGGTTTGGGATGCACGCTTAGCGCCCGCCCCAATTCCTGGGCAACTTTCTTGCGGGTGGCCTTGTGGCTGTGTAGCTCGAGGATGTACTCGCCAAGCCCAGCGTCCGTCAGTCGGTTATAGACAACTTCCAAAGCCGCGGCTTTCTCACTGACGAAGAGGACCGTTTTTCCTTGGGCAATAATCTCTGCGATCAGATTGGAGATGGTCTGACTTTTGCCCGTGCCAGGAGGGCCGTCCATGACGAAACTTCGTCCCGATTTGGCTGCGGCCACGCATTGCCGCTGACTCACGTCGGCGTCCAGAATTGCTACGGCTTCCTCTGGAGGCTCGATGTTGTCAATCTGTTCTTCAGGAACCGGTTCAAAACTTAGATCCACTTCTGAATCTGATCCCATGGCAAGGGCCCGGACCAATTCGTGTTGGGCGATTGTCTCCTCATTTTCGAGAAGGTCGCGATACATGACTTCCTTATGGAACGAGAACGTCCCAAGAACCACACGAGGCTCGACCCTCCATTTCGGATATCCACTCACAGCCTGAGTAACCTCGTCCAAGAGCGCACCCAAGTCGAGATCTTCTAAGTCGTCGAGCGCGGGCAATTCAACTCCGAACTCGTTCAACATTTTCACGCTAAGAGCTGGGTTGATTACTGGGTCTTCATCTGCCCGACCAAGGCTGAACGGATCGCGTGGGCTTTCACGGGTGAGAGAAACCGGTACCAAAAGTATCGGGCTTGACGCTTCTTCGTCATCTGAAGGATCGATCCACTCAAGCATCCCGATCCCTAGGTAAAGGATCCACAGACCCTTGTCCATGAACTCCTGAGCCGTTCGACGTTCAAGATTGCGCAAGGCCGATTTCAAGCTCTTGGCGTCAGGCTTGTTTGTTAAGAGCTCATTCAACTGGCGCGAGGGCGAAGGAGGAGGCTCCTCGTCTTCGCCGACTTCTGGAGGAATGTAAAAGACCCACCCGTTCTTGCCTCGGTCCCGAATTCCGGCAAATACCTCAGGAAGGCGCGGCTCAACGATTTCAAGGGTGGCCGCCTTTGTATGGCGGAAGTAGAGAAGGCGGTTGCTCCGCGCGAGGTTGATGAGCTCTTCCCGCCACTTCTTGAGGTTCTCAAGAACCAGGTCCGCCACTCAGCCCTCCACAGCATCCATTCATCTATACGTCGTCAATCCTTCCAGACATTGTCGTCTATCAGCGGCCTCGAACTTTAAGCGGCAGATGTTCTGCCCCGGGCGCGCCCGAGTTACGGGCGGAGAACCCGGTCTGAATGACCCTGGCGACAGCGCGGGTAGCGCTTAGCCCCACCTTGAGGGCACGCCTGGTGCGATGAGAATGCCAGGTCTATGGTCCTATGCCGCCGCACATCAAGCGAGGAGGATGTCGACGGTTAGGAATGTTAATCGGCGTGATGGTCACGCTTCGCTGTGCACCGTTGCAACCAGAATGGTGTTTAAGAAATCCCACTGCTGGAACCCCACCGTGCAACCTGACACCGCAACGTCCATTGAGTACGAATGGGCCCCGGGTGATGCTGCAAATACCGCGAGATGTGTTATTTGCGCCCTTACGCCATTGCCGTTGGGCTTGGGCACCACTGGGAGAGAAATGATCGACTCCTCCCCGCTTTGCCTGTCCAGCAATCTCAGGCTGCCACGCGCCTGGAACCCGCAGCCGCCGTAATCTATCTCATCAACCATCACCTCCGCGTTGAGGAAAACCTGCGACGCTGCCGCTACGGTGACTGATACCGTTGCCAGGCGATACCTCTTGCCCGTGCTTCCTCCGTAATCCTCTATAAGGGTCGGTCCCTCTTCTCCCCTACTAACTACAAGGGGACTTGAAGGCCCTGGGGGCCCCTGCAGACCGACGGGACCCGGAGGACCCATTGCGTTCCATTGAAGTGGTTTCTCCCCAGGGAGACAGCCCGAAGAATCCTGCACGATTCGAGCGGGCCCCCCGTCGACGTAGCAGGCTGAAATGTCCGACGTAGGGGCGGCCGTCAACCCCAGAACTGCCTGTACTAAAACCAGCACTAGCAATACCGACACTGTTGCCGTCCAGGCTATTCGCCTCGTCGATTTCATCGTTCCTCCAAACAACGCTCATTTGAAGTATTCGATGCTACGGGTACTGATTCCTGCTTCTAAACGACATTTCAAAAATCACCGGAAGCGAGGTGACCTGTTCGCGCCTGGGTTTCCTCCTCGCGAACCAATGGTTCGTAGATAGACCCTGGGGTCGCGCGGAAACTCTCGCAGGTCGCGCGAGTTCTGGGTGGAATCCCGTCACAAAATACCCCTGGATCTTGCTATTAGAAGTGAGAGCCCAATACAGGGAGACCTCGAAACGCCTCTCGCTTCGCCGAGTGATCCCTGCCGGACTCTCCCAGCAGATAGGGGACGTGAATGCCCAAAATCATGATGGTCATGGCAGTGGTTCTGCGCACCGGAGACTTCGTCTGGGGACTCGACGCCGTTCGCAACGGTCTGGTCGCTGTTTCGGTTGCCACGGCGATCGCCGTTCTTCGCACGAGCCCGTCCCAATTGCTCACCCGTTCCATGTCGCTTTCCGTATCCCCTTCCGTAACCCCCCTTAGAACAGGTCAGGCGCGCGACCAGAAAGACGCATCAGGGAGCCGCAATGGGTGACCCGCTGGAAAGGCCGACTTCGACACCTTTTCGGTCCGCTACGCGGCCGGACCGGTGTCGATCTCAGACCCTAGGCTTGGCAGGCCGGTGCCCTAACAGTGAGAGACAGACAAATCGTCGTGGACCTGGACAGACTCAGGTCTTTTGTGCATCCGATATCGCCACGGCTCCGTTTTCAGCACTCCAACTCCAACGCAAAGTCTTCAGGGAATGCTTCGCGTGATCGCAAGAGTCGCCGGTGATCTCGACGGGATCGGCGTTCAGCCTCCGATCAAAGCGGGGATGACGGCCGAGCGGCGGGAGATGGCCATCGAGGCATTGGCCATTCTCCTTTTGGCGCAGATGCGGCGTGAAGCAGCCGAGCAGGCGGATCTGTCTGGGGCGCGCAGTAAGCTGCCCGAAATACACACGACGAAGGGAGATTCCCCATGAAGGTTGCCACCTACTCCCGAATATCAACCGACGAAGAGCGTCAGCCGTTTTCGTTAGAGGCTCAGGCCGAAAGGCTGAACGCCTACATATTCAGCCAGACCGGATGGAATCTCGTACGCTCCTATGCGGACCAGATGAGTGGTAAGACGACTGAGCGGCCAGGACTGCAGCGTGCCTTGCAGGATGCACGAGCCAGCCGCTACGAATTACTGCTCGTGTTCAAGGTCGATCGGCTGGCAAGGTCAACCGGTGGTCTTGCTCAGATCCTCGAAGAACTGGACAAGGCCGGGGTCGCTTTCCGCTCGGCTTCGGAACCCTTCGAGACCACGACGGCCGCCGGGCGCATGATGGTCCAGATGCTAGGGGTGTTCGCGGAGTTCGAGCGCGAGATGATCGTCGAGCGCACAAGGATGGGGCTTGGCAGAAAAGCCGCCAGAGGGGAATGGACCGGGGGTGTGCCGCCCTATGGATACCGCTATGACACCGACCAAAAGTTACTGATTCCGGTCGAGGATGAGACTCAAGTCGTGCGAGCGATATTCGAGAATTACGTCAATCACAAGTGGGGTTCGATGACTATCGCGAAGTCGCTAAACGACAGATATGAATTGACGCGCCGAGGTGCTTATTGGACGCCAAAGAAAATTATCTCTGTGCTTCGCAATCCCACCTACATCGGCTTGCTCCCGTTCAACGGAGAGGTCTACGCGGCTAGCCACGAAGCGATCATCGATGCCAACCTATTCAAGCGAGTCTCGAAACTGTTGGATGAGCGCGCTGAGTCTTGGTCATTGAGGGCTCAGAATCCGACCGACTACCTCCTCACAAGCCTCATGAAGTGCAAGAGATGCAATCATGGTTTCGTAGGCGCTGTGGCCCACGGCCGAAATCAGGCATATCGCTACTACACCTGCTTCTCCCGGCATCGTCACGGGACCGCACGCTGCGACCAAGAGAGGATCCCAGCCGACGTACTGGAGGATGCCATCATCACGGAAACCTTGACAGAACTTGATGACGGATCACTTTTCAACAAGGCGGCCGAGCGCGCACTGGCGGCGTGGGCAAAGGAGAATTCGGGAAAGGATCAGGACCTCCGACGGTTGACGAAAAAGATCGAAGACCGCAGACGTGCGTTGGACCGATACCTCAAGGCTTTCGAGTCAGGTCATCTCTCCGAAGTCACATGTTCACATCGCGTCAAGGTTGTAGAGGAAGAACTGCTAGTGCTTGATGCTGAGAAGGCGACACTGGAGGGCTTGAACGAGCCGCCGGAGTTCTCCGAAGCGCTACTGCAAGACCTCAAGGCAAAGATCGAGGAGGCCATAACCAAAGGAAGTCCACAGGAGGTCAAGGAACTCCTCGGTTCCGTCGTCGACTCGATAGTAGTGGAGTCTCGTGCGTTTATTCAGCCTTACTTTTCCTTGCCTGCGGTTCGAACGGTGTTCCCTCAGCGGAGGCGGACGGGAATCGAACCCGCCCACCGGCTCTCGCCGGCGCACCAGTTTTGAAGACTGGGAGGGCCACCAGACCCCAGTCGCCTCCGGAGTCAGGATAGCCGAGGGTGAAGCGACCTAGTTCGGCGGGATGTTTTGGTTCATCCGCAAGAAGTTGTCCGGATCGTATTTGCGCTTCAGCGCTTTCAGCCTGTCGTAGCGCGCCGCCCCATACGCCTCACGGATCCTCTCCTCGCCTTCATCCATCAAGAAGTTCACGTACACACTCGTGTGATAGGGCTTCAGTGCCGTCCAGAGCCCACGCGACCATTCGCGCTCTTCGTCGAAGCCCTCTTTCGTTTTCGTCGCGGAGTTGATGTTGATGGTATGTCCCGCGTGTCTTCCGTTGAACGCGGTAGCGTCTTCGTCGACACGAGATATCGCTCCTCCGAGGTGGAATATCGGGAACGCGTTGATCTGCGATTTCATATTCAGTGCATGATCAACAGTGATGTCGATCACGTCGTCGGTCAATTCAGCGACATCGCATGAACGGAAGTAGTACCACCAACCGTGAATAAACCCAGGGTCGAGCATCGCTTGGTGGTCGAGGAACGGTTTCGGTTGAAGGATGTCTAATAGCGGTCTTCCGAACCTCCGCATGGGTTCGGCGACCCTTTCACCATCTTCAACGGACCCCGCATAGCAGAAGCCGACCATAACAACGCGTCGCCCGTGGAGGTCCTGCGGTATGTATGACGCAGCCGGCGCGTAGCGATGGATCACTATCGTTTGCATCTCGTCCGGCAACTCTTTGATCCACTCACGGTAAAAGCGCATCACCTGCGGCGAATCTTCCATCGCCCATGCGACCACCCCGGCTAGCACCGTTGGTCCCACTGGATTGAGCCGGAAGGTGAAATCGGTCACCACGCCAAAGTTCGATCCGGCGCCGCGCATCCCCCAGAACAGTTCAGGGTTCTCGTCTTCACTCGCGGTTACCTTCGACCCGTCCGCGGTTATGAGGTCGACGGAAAGTAGTTGATCGACAGTTAGCCCGTATTTGCGCATCAGCCAGCCGATCCCGCCCCCGAGGGTCAGACCGGCCAGCCCAGTGTGAGTGACTATCCCTGCCGGCACGGCCATACCGAACGGTTGGGTCGCGCGGTCGAGTTCACCCAGAAGTACGCCAGCCTGAACGCGCACGGTCTTTGAATCGATATCGACATCGATCTGCTTCATCATCGAAAGGTCGATGACCAAACCGTCGTCGCAAAGCGACTGACCAGGGAAGCTATGGCCCCCACTTCTGATCGCCGTAAGCGCCCCGGCTTCATGGCCGAATCGCACCGAAGCCACGACATCATCGGAGTCGGCGCAGTAGGCGATAAGTGCGGGCCGCTTGTCGATGGAGCCGTTCCAGATACGAC
>JBHELT010000079.1:0-44390 GCA_046262935.1 Actinomycetota bacterium
GCTACAAGCGTCCATTCATCGGGGCAGAGGGCAATTCCCACGTTGTAGTCACGGCGACTTGCGGTGGAACTCTTTCTTCTTTCTTCATGCCCAACTGGCAGACCTGGGGTTACATGAACGGTCCATACACCATTGCGACGAGTGTGCTTTGGGGAGGCAAACCCGCTTTCTCTCCCGCCAACGGTAACGATGTTTACCTCGCTTACACGACCTCCTCGGACCTTTGGGTAGCTCACAGCGCCGACGGAGGGCAGACGTGGATTTCCTCGCACATCGCTACGACCGGAACCCAGTTGCGGTATCCCTCGGTGGCTGTCGATGGTGGCGGGAATGTATATGTGGTTTGGGCGGACGGCGACCGAGTGGAGGCTTCCCTCGACGGAAGGGTGAGGTTGAGCGTGAGTACCAACCGCGGCCAGAGTTGGTCGTCTCCTATGAACATCCACGAGCTACAACCGACATCCCTCTTCCCAAGCGTGACCGCAGGTGCTGTTGGCAAGATCGATGTTGCCTACTACGTGGCTCAGAATCCAGCAGGTGTCGATGTTGGAGCCGATCTCGGAACACTAGTCACCACCTGGAATATCGAAGTCGCGCAAAGCCTCAACGCAAATCTCTCAACCAGACGCTTTACGCGTACCGTCGCCATTTCAGGCTTCCACACCGGAAGCATTTGCACCACGGACGACTATTGCGAAAATCGAGCCGTCGTCTCCGCTACAAACGCCCCTGTCCCGTTCGATGGACGGCTGGGCGACTTCTTCCGGATCGACTCCGACTCAGCAGGAAACGCCATCTTCGCCTATCCCAAGGACCGCTCCGCGACATCGGGCGATCCATCTGATGCCCTGGTGCCTTGGGTCGACCTTATGGCGGGACGTCAGACCGACGGGCCAGTTATTCGATAGCAGAATCAGATTCGAGCAGGATGGAGCCGGCAGCATTAGAGGCCCGCAGCAGCGACAAAAAAGGGGGGCGATGCGATGGGAACAGATCCGATGTCGCTGCTGTCGCTGAGACAAAGCCGTTTGCGTCACCTTGCCCGACTCCTGCCGATCGCAATCATCATCTCATCTGGTGTGCACCCCGCATCCGCGTTCACGATGGTTCAAAGGGATACTGACGCCAGGTACTACGCCAGAGGCGACGACTTTGTCCCCACGGTTGCACTCGTCGGGGGCGGAGGAGTACCCAGGGCGCCGACAGCACCCCTGATCAACATCTTCATGATCAGCGATGGTATCGATAAGAATGCCATCCCCACGAGCTCGTGATCCGCCTGATTCGTTCAGATATCGGAGAGCATCGACTTGGTTCGAACACTGTCCAGCAAGGCCCACAAATTTTCTTGGGCTCGTGAGCGTGTATTGATGATCGACAGGGCAGGATTCCATCTTGGGTTCCCTTCGGTTGTCACACCCGATGCTTAACCTGTTTGGGTGCGGCTTACGAGACACGCGAAGAACAGACTTAGATGGATCAATAGAATCCGGTCCTTTTATCGATGAATTCACGCTCCTAAAGGGAATCGCCCAAGGTTCGAAAGTCGGCATGGATCAGAAGGGAAATCGGCTCATGAGGGTTGAGATAAGCGGCATAATGGTTGTGGTCGTTATCGATGATGAGGCTGAACTCGTCATCACGATTTGGCGAGAGGGATAGCTATGGCTGTTTACACGTACGACGAGGAGGCGGATGCCCTCTACATCTCGTTGGTGCCTCAGACTGAGTTACAGGTTGATCGAACCATTGCGCTCAGCGAGAGACTCCATGTGGACGTAGAGCCGAACGGTCGTCCCGTTGGGATCGAGATCCTTTACCCTTCCCTGGGGCCCGTGGACCTCGGTGAGTTACGCGCGAAGTATGCGCTCGACGTCAAGATTCCCTTCACTTTTGCTGCCTAGGTTTCTCATCTGCGTTATCAATCAACCAAGAGACCGCATGCTCCCAGCCAACTCAGGACTGTTTGACTAGCGACCTGCTCGCTCTACAAATGACACGGTCCACCAGTTTGAATAGGGTTCTGCCCGGTTGACCCAAAGTCGATTACTCGAACTTTCTGAGATCCGTTGCGCGTGCGAGTTTCAATAGTCCCACTTTCCCTCGGCCCGACTGGCATTGAAACGGAGGTGGCGCAACCCCCGAGGTTGTTCACGACGTTGACGTTGGCGATTTCCAAAGGGCGTCGAGCCACGGCGGATATCTCAGAGAGGGCACGGAATGTTTATGGCGTATTCATCTTTCGGTGCGCTGAAAAAGGAGCCGCTTCAGCTGGCCAGGATCTGAACTTCTTCCTGGCTCTGAGAAACTCTTGAGGTGGCACTCCGAATGGGGTGATGCAGGTGTTCGGCGGCTGTACCTATGCCTTGGGTTCCCCAGTCGTAGGGGATCGTGTTGGCGCATTCACCGGCACACTCGGTATTGGGCGCCCCGCAATCCCAGCAATAGGTTTCCCTGCACCAGTCGCACCATCGGCCCATGAATCGCCCGTACCATGCCCAAACCGGATAAACGGTGAGCCCCGAGTTCATGTCCTCCTGCTCCCCGCACTTCATGCAAACCCGGTTCTGAACGAGTTGACCATCGACTATCAATACAACCCCCTTGATCTGGACTGAGGATAAGCGGGGGGCGCGAAGAATCAAATGGCCGTTTCTAGTCATTTGTACTAGTCCGTGATAACCAGCGTGCGCATGCAACCAGGTCGAAGAAGTACTACTCTTCGCCCTCGTCTTCGTCGTCAACCTCAACATCTACTGGTCCCGGCTCGGGCGCGTCCGGGGCGCCGGCTCTCGCGGCACCGCCGCGACGCCTCTTTCCTCGGCGTCGGCGCCGCCGAGGCTGGGTCGGTCCATCACCATCGGAGCGGGGCTGCGTTACCGGTTTCTCGACCACCGCGTCCGGTCCGGGCACCTTGATGATCAGCCGATATTCCTGCGGAGTTGATGGAGTCCCGTACTCGTTCTGCATATTCTCGATCAGCTCTTCGAGAACGGTGCCATCGGCAGGCAGTGTTTGAGCTTGGGTGGGTTTGCGCCCGATCATCGCTTCCAATGCCGAGCGTCCGTCGCCGCCCGGCCCCCGGCCACCGCGCCTTCTTCGGCGGCTACGCGACTTGTTGCTGTCGGAAGCTTGGTTACGTCCGGTCGCTAGTGGTGTTGAAGAAGATTGGGCAGGTCTTGGGCTGGTAGTTTCTTGCTCCCCATCGGGCCTGCGCCTTGGCCCCCGACGACGGCGTCCACCTCTAGACATCGCGTTCACCCGCGTCACGCACCTGGCGCCGCGAGTTCCTCCTGTTCTTCTTCTGGCTCAAACGCGATGACCGGAGCATCTTTCCAAAGTCGTTCCAGTTCATAGAACTGTCTGTCCTCGGTGTTGAAGACATGAACAACGATGTCGATGAAGTCGATGAGCACCCACCTGTTTTCTCGCTCTCCTTCGATCCGATGTGCTCGGTAACCCGCGTCCTTGAGTCGCTTCGCGACTTCGTCCGTGATGGTTGCGACTTGACGTTCATTAGAGCCAGAGCAGATCACGAAGTAATCGGTGATGTTGATGAGGTCTGCAACTTCGAGGATGAGTATGTCCTGAGCCTTCTTCGACGCAGCGGCGCGCGCCGCAAGCAGAGCAGCTTGTACCGTTTCGCTCAGAGCCTGATCACCCTTTCTTCTTCAAGTAGTCCTTGCCGACCACAACAGTAACGTCAACGACGCTTTGTTGCTGTTTCGACACGATTATCTCGCCAACGCCTAGGGCTGATCGGACCTCCTGGGCAACGGCCATGGCCGTCTTAGAGCTGGAATAAACGACGATCTGCGTCGCGTCGTAGTCGAAACTCTTGGCATTTTGATCCAGGATCACCCGGAACCCCTTGGGTATCAGAAGTTGGGAGACCTCAGCCCCCAGTCCCGGCTGCCCGTTCCCATTCAGTATCTCGATCCTCCTGCCGGACTTGGATGATCCGAGGGGCCGAGAACCGGCCAGATAGGTCTTCACGGTCGTCTCGATCGCTTCGTGATCAGGTGAATACAATTGTGTGCCTGCACTAACTCCAGTGGCTTCGACAGGAAGAGTTTCGAAAGAAAAACTCGATTGCTCAACCTCGGACAGCGCTGCAAAAAGGCCAGTTGGTACGTCTGCTCCAGGATCCGGGACAAAAAGATCCTTGGACCCCTTGATCAGATCGGTCAGTTCGCGGCGATGGCCGCGGTAGTGATCGAAGAATGTCTGCCAAACAGATGCATGACGCGTAGCGCGCGAGATCTCGTCTCCATTGGGTGACTGGAAAGTCAGGTACTGAGCCACTCGTTGCCCATTCATCGGTTGCTTGCCTTCCGCGAACACCTCGCGCGATCTTGCATCGGGCCCGGTGGTAGTAAGTCGTTGAGGTACGTCAACGGTCAAGGTTCCAACTCGTTCGAAGAATGCCTGCAAAGACTGGTCCGATACCGTCACGTAATGATCGAAGGCGATGCCAAGTAGGTTAGCCGTACTCGATTCGATCAGAGGTTCATGTCCGAGAGAAAGCGCCTTGTTCAAGGTCTCCAGCCCATGTCCAGGGATCTCGACGTATGTCGTTCGCGGCAAGTACATCATGAAACCGCGCTTAGCTTTGCGATCGTAGGAAAGAACCGATAGCCAATCGGCGTCGAGAGATGAGTCGCCAACCTTGGTACCTATCATGAGCCAGGTCTCTTGAGTAGCGACGGGAGCCCCCTTCGCCGCCTTTGTCCGGGGCGTACTTGTCTGACTGCCCAAGTAATAGCCGGCGCCTGACGCCAGGACCGTCAACACTAGAACCGCGATACCGAAGTACCGCGAAAACGTGCGCCTCGATGACCGCTGCACTTCGCGGCGACGCCGCATCCGCGGCCCTGGACCTGGCGCCGACCTTCGTTTGATCGGCTCAGCATCAAGATTGCCTTCGATGACGGAAGGTTCTTGCATCTGTTCGACGATCGGATCTGTTCTGGGGTCGGGTTTGGGTTGGCCCGGCAGGATATCTGCGCCTTTCAAGATGAAGCCGCCGCGTGCGTGCGGTACAAGCCCGCCGTTTCGATGTGCTCGGCTACAGCGGCGGGAACCAGGTACTTGATGGGCCGACCCTCAGCAACCCTTCGTCGGATGTCAGAAGACGAGATCGCAAGACCAGGGACCTGCATCGTTAGCACATGACCCGCCAGCCGTTGGTCATCGAGGTCAGCGAGGCTATGGCCGGGGCGCGTGGCTGCGATGAACGTTGCCTTGGCTAACACTTCGTCTGGCCGGCTCCAGGTGAGTATGTCAACAACGGCATCGGCGCCGATGATGAAGAACAACAGGGCATCTGAGCCGAAGAAGTCGCTCATCGTTTCGAGCGTGTCGATGGTGTAGGTGGGACCGGGACGGTCGATCTCGATGCGTGAAACCGACAGTCTCGGATCAGAGGCGGTTGACAGCATGGTCATCATGTAGCGATCCTCGGCATCGGTAGATGTTGGCTTCTGCCACGGAGCGCCGGCTGGGATGAAGATCACCACATCAAGATCGAAACGAGCAATGGCTTCGTCGGCGCAGACTAGATGGCCGATATGGATCGGATCGAACGTGCCTCCCATCAAACCGACTCTCGTGATGCTCAAACGATCACCCGCGGAAGGGGGCCGGTATCTTCTTCATGAGGGTCGAAGATATCGCGTCTTGGCTGATGCTTATCCCAAACACGACCTACAACCAAAGAAGTTATCAATCGGTAGATCTGATCGGGTCTTGGCAGATCGGTCAACATCGAAAGCCCACCATGCTCTCCGGGAGAGTCGAGCATCAGGTCCCCGAATCCGAACAATCGACCTAGGATCGTTTTAGTGAAAGTAGTGTCCGTGATCTTTTGAAGCGGTATCGCCGCGACCTTGACGTTCAAGATCCCTTCCATGAAGATCACGCGCTGATCCGTGATCACGTAACGCGCCACCCACCACTGCATCAGTTTCGCGATCAGGTACACAGTGACGAGGATGACCGCCCAACCCGCGATCACATCGGCGATCGAATCCGAGGTCCGCGGGCTGACCAAGAATCCCAGCGCACTCGCGCCGACGAGGGTTGCGAGCCAGATGGCAACTGGCTTCAGGGCGACGACGGGATGCTTTCGGCATGAATGGATCACACGCTCGGTTGGAGCGAGGTACCTGTCTGCTCCGCTTGACCGCTGGCGGCGCCCGCCGAACATCAGGCGAAGAGCTTGTCTACGAACCGCGCGAGTGAACCTGCCAACTGGCGCAAACCGTCATAGGTTGTCTTGCCCGCGCCTTTGAACGCCAGTGCAGCCGCGTCGGGGCTGCGCAGCACGTAATAGATCACGAATGCGATCGCCAAGATCAACAACAGCTTTTTGAGATTCATCGCCTGTAAAGCATAGATGCGGGCTCACTAAGCGAGGGGGATTTCAGGTACCCGACGCTGCCTCGAGGTCTGCGATGATCGTAAGCGAACCGGTTGCTCTGATCTTCGAGGCAGGGATATCGTCGCCGCGCAAGACACGCTTCAGAGCCACGCGTTTTCGTTCCCCGGAAACGATGAATATGGCCTGCTTGGCCGAATCGAGGGCGGCGTAGGTGAGGCTAACGCGCCAAAGGCCGGTTTCGGGAGACCACGACCGCGTAACCAATCGCCCGTCGCTTCCGGAAGCCTGGTCTTGGTCCATACCAGGGAACAATGAGGCTGTGTGCCCGTCCACGCCGATGCCCAATATCGCTAGGTCTAGAGGCATATACGGCTTAAGCGACTCCTCGTAATCGCGGGCGGCTTGTTCGGGGGTGAGGGCCGTGTCGACAGGATGGACGGCCCCCAATCTCGAGGCCAAGGCTTCGTTGATCATCCTGAAATTCGAGGCGATGTGGTCGATGGGAACACATCGCTCGTCTGTCAAAAAGATTTCCGCGTCGGTTACCTCTCCCGGGTCCCGGGCCAACGCTTCGTAGGTTTTGCGCGGGGTCTCGCCCCCCGCCAGAGCGACGACCCGCGGTCTTGCGTCGCGAAACATCTGAGCAGCCTTCGAAGTGATCGCTTCTTCGTCGTCGACGACGACGAGGTCTATCTCGCTCAACGGCTGTGATGGTGCCAACCTGCAGGTGGGACCAGTTTCTGCGCCTCATTCGGCCCCCAGCTACCGGCCCAGTATGGTTCGGGGTTTGTCTTGGTGAGTAAGGGTGCAACGATCTCCCACGCGCGTTCGATCTCGTCGGATCTTGTGAAAAGTGTTGCGTCTCCTGCCATCGCGTCGTGAAGCAGCCGCTCATACGCCTCCGCTGGCTCGGTCATGAAAGATTCATCGTATGAAAAGTCCATGTCTACGGGTACAACGTGCATCTCCGGGCCGGGGACTTTGGCATCGAAAGTAAGAGTTATGCCTTCGTTCGGCTGAACGCGGATGGTCAAGTGGTTCGGTTCCGGCCGTTGTATGCCTGATTGTTCGAACAACAACAACGGCGCATCCATGAATTGAACTGAGATGGTTGTTTCTCGCTTCGCTAGGCGCTTGCCCGTGCGGATGAATATGGGCACGCCTTCCCATCGCCAGTTCTCTATCCATAGTGTCCCGGCAACGAAAGTCTCTGTTGTGGAATCCGGTGGAACGTCGGGCTCTTCGCGATAGCCCAGGACGCGTTGTCCACCCATCTCCCCCGCCGTGTACTGGCCCTTAACTGCGTCTTTAAGATCGAATGGCTGGACGGCGCGCAGCAACTTGACCTTTTCGTCTCTGATGCTTTCAGCGTCGAAAGCGGCAGGAGGCTCCATCGCCAAGATAGCGATCAATTGCATTATGTGGTTCTGGACGATGTCACGAACGGCACCAGCCTGTTCGTAGAACGCTCCCCTGCCCCCGATGCCTATGTCTTCGGCAACATCGATCTGAATGAGCGAAACGTAGCGCCGGTTCCAGGTCGGCTCGAACATGCCATTTGCGAATCTGAATACAAGGATGTTCTGAACTGTTTCTTTACCGAGGTAGTGATCGATGCGAAAGATCTGCTTCTCATCGAACCAACGATGCAGGAGCGCGTTCAGTTGCCTTGCACTTTCGAGGTCATGACCGAATGGCTTTTCGATCACGATGCGCGAGTTCTTAGCCAGGCCAAGCGCGCCCAGGCCTTCCACTATCAGGGGGAATGCGTCAGGCGGCGTCGCGCAATAGAAGAGATGCTGGCCATCGGGGCCGAGCTCCTGGTCGGCTTTATGAAGGAAGGGGATCAATTCCGCCAAGCCATCAGCGTCGCCGTATTCACCACTCACGTAATGCACGCAACGCGAGAATTCGGCCCACCTCTTCTCGTCGATACCCGTTCGCGAATTGGCCTTGATCGCGTCGTGCATCTTGGTTAAAAACTCATCATCGGATAGCAGGCTTCGCGCGTACCCGATGATGTGCAGGTGCTCCGGGAGTAGATCGTTCAAGAAAAGGTTGTACAAACCAGGTATCACCTTGCGTGCAGTGAGGTCGCCACTTGCTCCGAAGATAACGATGGCTTGAGGGCCTGGGCGTTTCAGTGACATAGGGCTAAACGACGGCCGGATCTAGAGCCTTCACCTGGATGTCTACCGAACCCATGAAATGTCGTTCGACCACGAAGACCAGTTGATAAATGCCAGGCTCGATAGCCAGTTCTCCATCGAAACGATCTCTCCACTCGGTCGCCGATTGCATCCCCCTTACAGAGATCTGCTGCATTGGCCCATTGAAGACGATCTCGCGTCCGCCGCGGCGGATGGACCACTGTTCGTTGTAATGACCACTCGGCCCAGACCACGACCTTGTGACATAGAACGGTTTGGCTTTGCCCCCGATGGTGGCGATCTCTTCGTCGAAGGGCCGGTCGGCCGGATTCACCTTCGCAGAAACGAGGTCGATCTGATGAACGTGTGACATCTTGCTCCTTTGTCGGTCCGAGTCTAGGCGATACGTTCGATGAACTGCGCCAACTGCTTAAGGTTCCTACATTCAAACACGCCATCACATATGGGCTCGTATACGGAAACTATCGAGTCGCCCGAGTCCCAATGGCGATATGGCTCTGGGTTCAAAAGGTATAGGCGCCGTGCCTTCTGTTTGATCTGTTTCAGGGCCCCCAACTCGGGGCCCCTGAAGTTCGATCTGACGTCACCGAGCAGAAGAACGGTGGTCCTTGGTCCTAATGCATCCTGGTACCGTTCGGCGAACTCGCTGAGACTGTGGCCGTAGTCCGAATGTCCATCGAGCCAAACGACTTTCGCTTCGGTCCGAACCTTTCGTATGGCCTCGTCGAGGTCGGACATCTCGAAGAAGCCGGTCACCTCATCGATACCATCTACGAATGCGAAGGATCGAACCTTCGTGAAGTAGCGCGATAACGAATACAAAAGAGCAAGAGCGAAGCGGCTGAACGCAGCTACTGACCCAGAAACGTCACACAGCACGACTATCTCGGGCTTGTGGGTTCGGTGTTTGAATCGTGGCGCGATGGGCACTCCCCCCGTTTGCAACGAGCTACGAATCGTCCTGCGGAAATCGAGCCTGCCTGCGTTGGTTCGATGATGTTTATAGGCGAGCCGCGCCGCAAGGCGGCGTGCTAGCAGAGCCACTGTTCGACGCATATCCGCCAGCTCATCCGAAGATGCTTGGAGGAATTCAACATCCTCTGGAAGGGGCCTGACCAAAGCGCGGGCCATTGCGTCTGGACCCCTGTCTGCGATCAACCGCGCTCTGATGATCGCATCGATCCGTTCGATCAACCGGCGGATCCTCTGGGACGCGTCGTCAGACGCGATCAGTCTCATCATTCCCGGAGCTCCCGCCGAGCCAGATGGACCGCCCCCTGCCGAGCCGGGGCCTTCGCCATCGCCGCCGCCGAGCATGCCAGTCAAGGTCTCGGTAAGGTCTTCGATGCCAAGAGCCTGTTCCACTTTCCAGCGGTAGTAGCGCCCACCCACTGGCCTTCCTGGCTCCATCCCCGCGTACCGTCTGATCGCTTCCGCGGCAAGTGCATCGATGGCTTCAAGGTCCATCCGCATAAGCGCATCGAGGATGTCTTTGGTCATGTCGTCTAAGACGATGTCGGGAGCTTCAGTCATCGTCGAAGATGCCGGGGTCGGTGCGAAATAGATGTCGAAGAGGGTGTCGAAGACCGAGCGATGCGCTGAGTTCTTAACCATCGTGGTGGCCAGGGTTTCCTTGAATGAGGAGCGATCGGCCCAATCGACGTATGCCAAGGCGGTCGATGCGTCGATGGCCTCCGATGTCGACACTGGGACCCCGACCTGTCTCAACCGATCGACGAACCCAGCGAACCTGTCGATCATCGCCTAGATGGTGCCCAGAGCGTTTCGTGCCTTGTCGATGTCGCTCGAATGCTTAAGTAGAACACCCATGGTGTGTTCCAGTTCCTCTGGGCCGATCGACGATGCGCCAAGCGCCACTAATGTGCGCGCCCAATCGATCGATTCGGCTATCGACGGTGACTTCTTCATATCTAGGTTGCGGATGCTGCGCACAACCTCCGCGATGCGAGCGGCCAATGAATCGTCCAGACCGGGAACCTTCTCGATCAGGATCTCTTTCTCACGCTCGATCGACGGGTATGCGATTGGTAAGAACAAACACCTGCGCTTGAGCGCCTCGCTCAACTCCCTTGTCGCGTTCGAAGTGAGAACCACCTGCGGCTTTTGCACGGCAACGATGGTTCCCGACTCCGGGATCGAAACCTGCCAGTCGCTGAGTATCTCAAGCAGCAGTGCTTCTGCTTCCAGGTCCAAGCGATCGACTTCGTCGATCAGCAGCAACACTGGATCGGAAGAACGGATCGCTTGCAGCAATGGACGTTCCAGCAAGTACTCTTCGCCGAAGATGTCCTGCTCGGTCTGAGACCAATCACGGTCTTTGTCGGCCTGGATCCTCAGTAACTGCTTTCGATAGTTCCATTCGTATAGAGCCTTCGACTCATCCAGGCCCTCATAGCATTGCAGCCTGATGAGTCGCATGTCGAGCACGGTGGCAAGCGACTTTGCCAGTTCGGTCTTGCCAACCCCCGCAGGGCCTTCGAGGAGTATGGGCTTCTCGATGGCGGCCGACAAGAAAACGACGGTTCCTATCTGTTCGTCAGCCAGATAACCGACTTTGCGAAGTTGAGTGACCACTTCGCCGGGGGATGACAATCGCTCGTTCATCTCAACATGCTAATGCCTGATCTGCCCCTCGCCTTCTACGACATATTTATAGGTGGTCAGCTCCTCGGCCCCCATCGGACCACGGGCGTGGAGTTTCTGGGTCGAGATACCGATCTCGGAGCCGAACCCGAATTGGCCTCCGTCGCTGAACCGGGTAGATGCATTGATGAACACGGTGCCGGAGTCGACCATCCGCGAGAAATGTTCTGCGGCAGTCGGGTCGGATGTGACGATCGCCTCTGCGTTCGAGGTCCCCCACTTGGCTATATGGTCGATCGCTTCGTCGATCGATCCAACCACCTTGACCGCGATGATCAGGTCAAGGAATTCGCACGCCCAATCCTCGTCGGTCGCCTGCGACGCTCTCGGCCAGATCGCAGCCACACGTTCATCTCCCCTTATCTCGACACCCAACTCGCCTAGGCGGTCGAGGACACCGGGCAGCCATGACCCCACTATGTCCTGGTGGACCAGCAACGTCTCGGCGGCGTTGCAAACACCGGGGCGCGATGTCTTAGCGTTGATCACGATGTTAGTCGCCATCTCCTGATCGGCCGATGCGTCGACATACACATGGCAATTCCCGTCGCCGTCGATGATGTATGGAACCGAGGCATGCTCCTTAACCGAGGCGATCAATGCTGGTCCCCCGCGCGGGATGAGCAGATCGATGCAAGCATCGAGTTTCATCAACTCCAGCGCCGCCTCGCGGGACGTGTCCTCAACCAGTTGCACGCAATCGATCGGCAGTCCCGCAGCCGATATGGCCTCCCGCAGAACCTGCGTGATGGCAATGTTGGATCGGATGGCCTGGCTCGAGCCGCGCAGTATGGCGGCATTCCCAGACTTCAAACAAAGGGCAGCAACATCGGCGGTGACATTTGGGCGAGCTTCATAGATCACTGCGACGACCCCCAGAGCGACTCTCACTTTTCTGATCTCGAGGCCGGTTGGAGTAGCCCAAGACTTGATCGTTTCGCCAACTGGATCGCGCTGAGATGCGACGGCACGAACCGCCCCGCCCATCGCTTCTACCCTTGCTCGGTCCAAGCGCAGCCGGTCTCGCGTAGAAGGTGGGGCGTCGGCGGCGGCGGACATGTCGTATCCGTTCGCTTCGACGATGACATCGCATGACTTGTCTAGCGCGTCGGCCATCGCCACCAATGCTGCATCTTTTTCGCCGTCGCCGAGATGCGCCAAGGTTTGAGCGGCAAGCCTGGCGCGAACGCCTATCTGCTCGATCTCACTCATAGCACTACGAGATGGTCGCGATGGATAACCTCTTTCGCCGCCTTGGTCCCTGCTATGTCAACAAGTTCTGACGCTCCGAAGTTGACGAGCCCCTTTGCGACCGCGAATCCGCGCGGCCCCATCACGAGAACCGCGTCGCCTGCATCGAAGGCCCCTTCGATCTTGTCAACACCAGCTGCGAGCAAACTCTTATTTCCGTAACAAGTGCATCGACGGCGCCGTTATCGACGAAGATCTTGCCGCGTGCCTCGGGTGCATAGGCGATCCAAAGTTTGCGGGCAGGGATCCTCTTGGAGCTGGCCGGGAAGTAGGTGCCGATGCCTTTACCCTCGACGAGGTCCCCGATCACGTCAGCCTGCCGTGAGGGCGCGATCACAACTGCAACGCCAGATCTGGTTGCGATACGCGCGGCTTCGAGTTTCGATGCCATGCCTCCGGAGCCAAGACCCGAGGACCCTTTCGCCAATGCCATCGTGCTTTCGTCGATGCGATCGACCCGCTCGATCACCTCGGGCTTTTCTCCGGCAAGATGGGAGGCATACAAACCGTCGACATCGGAAAGGACGATGAGCAGATCGGCCGAAACGATGTTCGCTACCAACGCTGCCAATAAGTCGTTGTCGCCGTAGCGGATCTCCTCGGTGGCCACCGAGTCGTTCTCGTTGACTATCGGTATGCATCCAAGCTCGAGCAGTTTCTGCATGGTGTTTCGCGCGTTCAAGTAATGCTTGCGCTGAACTATGTCGAAACGCGTGAGCAGGATCTGACTGACCAAAGGCCCCGACGGTTCTATGAATGTGGCCCACAGATCCATCAGTCTTCTTTGACCAACAGCGGCGGCAGCTTGGAGACTCGGCATGTCAGTCGGTCGTTTGTCGAACCCAAGAGGACTCATCCCGGCCGCGATCGCTCCCGATGACACGAGCACAACGTCGACTCCGGCCTGAACCTGAGCACCCAGCTGGCTTGCGATCGTCTGCATCCTGCTTCTATCTGGGTCTCCGTTGAGCTTGGTGATCGAGGTCGTGCCAACCTTCACAACCACTCGCTTTATGGGTCTGCCGAAGCGTGCTCTGGCATCCGAAACGTTCACCGGTCAGGCCTTCTGCGCTCGTCGCTTCGCTCTTGTTGGGCAGAGCCCGTTGGCCACCATTCGAAAACGACGTCACTGATGCGAACCTCGTCTCCGTGATGCGCTCCTGCTTGTTCGAGCAACTTCTCGACCCCGGCCCGCTCGAGCCTGTGTTGCAAGAACGCGACGGCCTCGGTGTTGGACATGTCGGTCATTGCGACCCAACGACGCACCCGCGATCCGTCGACCCGGAAGGCCGCGTCTTCCTTTTTCACTTCGATCTTGTCGGCCTCTGTCTTGAACAGTTCGAACCCTTGTGGCTCCTCGCGGCGGGCCCTTTCCTTTGTGACTACTTGCGCCATCTCTTCGAGGAGCTCGTCGAGGCCCGAGTGCGTGAGGGCCGAGATGACGAACGGGGAATGACCCTTCTCGCGGAATCGATCAGCCACAGCTTGCGCTTCTGCCTTTTCGACTTCATCGGACTTGTTGAGAACTATCACTTCTGGACGATCGAGAAGGGATCGGTCGAAACTTCCCAGTTCACGGCGAGTCGCAGAATGCTCTTCAAGAAGGTCGGTTTGTTTGGACAGATCGATGACGTGAACGAAAGCCAGACTCCGCTCCGCATGCCTTAGAAACTTTATACCCAACCCTTTGCCTTGATGTGCCCCTTCGATAAGACCCGGGATGTCGCAGATCACGAACCTTTCTCCGGCGTAGTCAACAACTCCAAGAGAGGGCTCGATGGTGGTGAATGCGTATGCGGCCACTTTTGGCCGCGCCGCCGACAAGGCCACGACCAGTGATGACTTACCCGCATTCGGATAACCGATGACCGCGATGTCGGCGATCAACCGAAGTTCGAGGGCTAACTTGCGCTCTTGCCCAGGCTCGCCCAACTCGCCGAAGCCAGGAAGACGCCTATCTGAAGTCTTGAAAGCGGCATTACCTCTGCCACCGCGGCCCCCTTTGGCGACGACAACTTCATCGCCATCCTGAGCCAGATCGGCGATGACGGTTCCCTCATCCTCGCGAACCAAGGTCCCCGCGGGAACAGGGATAACAACGTCTTTCGCGTCCGCACCGGTGCGGTTGTTGCGTTCGCCATTACCGCCGCTACTCGCTTTATGGTGAGGGTGATCCCTCAATGCAGACAGCGATGCCAGTCCGGCAACCGCTCGAAGGATGATCGACCCGCCTCGGCCCCCATCACCGCCATCGGGACCACCGCGGGGGCGGTACTTCTCTTTGTGAAAGCTGACCGCTCCAGATCCACCTTTGCCTGAGGTGACGAATATCGTTGCCTCGTCAACGAACATGGTTCGTCAATCTAGGGCGATACCTAGCTGCCTATTCACGGCGTCGAGCGTTGCGCGAACGGTTGCCTCGTGCACAGGGGTCGAACCAACAAGGCAAGCGCCAACCATCAAACGACCATCGCCGATGGCGCTATGCACCAAACTGATCACAACCCTTTGCCCCAATACCTCGATCAATGAAACTCCTTCGAGAGCGAAAACCCCCTTCTGACCTATGAAGGCTTGTGCCGCTTCAAGGGTCGTTGCTGCGACAACGCGAAGGGAATAAGAGGTCTTGCGCCCGGTGCCGACCCCTTCTGACTCGACGCCGTTCATCAGCAGTTTCACTTGGGCCTGAGCGGTTGGTCCCGTTGAAGTCAAAAGGATCTTGCCGATACTCGGTCGCGATTCCGCACGCCAAGACTTTGATGCGCTATCAGAAGGCGGTTCGGGGGCGGGAGCTACGGCGATCGGGGCGACAGGGTTCGATTGCTTCACATAGTCATCGCCTGAGAGTTCGAAAACGTAGATCCTCTCGGTCGCTTGCATCCTGCCGTGGACGGACAGTTGTTCGGCTATCTGGCGCCGGATCTCGTGCTCCGATGTTCCTTCACGCACGAACACCTGGATCTCGAAGTGATTCCCCGAACCGTCATCGAGCATCACGGCGCTGATCACTCCGGGTAGACTCCGGATCTCGGCTTCAAGTGTCGAGGTGCTCGTAGCTTCAGTCATCGCCCAAAACCTCTCATCCGACGTTCACCTGGGGTACCTTGCAATTATGGAGGGAACACTAGCCCTGCAACAGCGTATCCGTGCGCTGCCCGGCGTGCTCGACTTTCGGGTCAAAAGGGATGTGCGTGGAGCTGTGATGCAAGTTGACGCTCTTGTAAGCGATGACGCTTCAGCGATCGTTGTTTCAAGGGAGTTGGTGGCACTGGTTGGTGCCCGCTTCGTTGCTGAACGGGCAAGCATCCGTGTTGCCCACAGCGACGCCGAGCAAGAAGCCGCCCAAACGAACGGCAGCTCTACGGGGCATGAACCATCGAAGCTTTCGAATATCCCCATCGAAACCCGGCGGATCAGGATCGTTCAGGTTTCTTCCACACTGCAGCGCGAACAGACATCGGTCGAGGTCGTTTTAGCATTAGATGGCGAAACGGCCAAGAGCACTCGAACGGGCCCCAGTATCCCGGGGGCGTCATTGCGGTTGGCAGCGGTCTCAGCTGTCGAAGGGGTCAATAAGATCTGGGGACCCATAGAGGCCCTGATAGAAGATGTCGCGACATTGGCATTGGGTGGGGAATCGGTGGTGGTGGTCGCCCTGGCGGTCAACCTTCCCGAAGGATGGCAGCGATTGCACGGCGCTTCGGGCACAAGCGATGGAGCACCTGAGGCGGCCGCGGTGAGAGCAGTACTAGCGGCGTTGAATCGCCCAGTCGCTAACTAACGATCCTTAGCCTGGCGAGACGGTCGCGTACTTGCGACCAGCGCGCTGGTGGTATGCAACGCGTCCTTCGACGAGCGCGAACAAGGTGTCGTCGCCACCACGGCCAACTCCTGCTCCGGCATGGATCTTCGTTCCCCTCTGGCGAACAAGGATCGATCCGGCTGGGATCAGTTGACCGCTGAAGACTTTGATGCCCAGTCTCTGCGCGTTTGAATCACGACCATTTCGTGATGAGGAAGCGCCCTTTTTATGTGCCATAACTTCTCCAGATTAGCATCTAGTCTTTGGTCTCCGCCTGGGGTTCGGGTTCGGGTTCGGGTTCGGCGGCGGGGGCCTTGGCGGGCTCGGCCTTCTTATCCTTTGCACCGATCGAAGTTATCTCGATCATCGAGTACATCTGACGATGGCCCGTCTTCTGGGCATATCCGCTTTTGGATCTGTATTTGAAGACGGTCAGTTTGTCGCCCTTGGTATCGCCAACCACGGTGGCGCTCACGGTGAAATCTTTGAGCGCCTTGGCTCCGTAGATGGTTTCGCCGTCGTCGGTGACAACCAGGATGGGAGTGAAAGACGTCTTGTCACCCTTTACGACGAGATGCTCGACCTCGATCGTCTCGCCCTGGGTCACTTTGTACTGTTTTCCACCCGTTTTGATAACCGCGTACATCGATCAACTTTCTTCTCGGATTCCAAAGGATCGGCATCACCTTGGGCGACGCACGATCGGTCCCTGATCGAGATCCTCATCGGATGTCAGGGGGCCGCAGAATGATAACAGCCAAGCTCAGTCCATGTCTGTGAGGATGATCCCCCTGCCTGCGCACTTGTCGCATGGCTCCGAGAACGCTTCGAGGAGTCCCTCAGAGACTTTCTTGCGAGTCATCTGTACCAGCCCGAGTTCGGACACTCCGAAGACTTGGGTCCTGGTTTTGTCGGCCTGCAAGGCGTCTTTGAAGGTGTTCAATAGTTCATCGCGGTTGCGCTCGTACATCATGTCGATGAAGTCGATAACGATGATCCCACCTATGTCTCGAAGTCGAAGCTGCTTGGCTACTTCTTGCGCGGCCTCGAGGTTGGCCTGCAGTACGGTCTCTTCCAGATTCGATTTTCCAACGAATCGACCTGTGTTCACATCGACGACAGTCATGGCCTCTGTTCGATCGATAACGATGTGTCCGCCGCTTTTCAACCACACCTTTCGATCTATCGCCTTGCGGATCTGTTCCACAACGTGATACCGCTCGAAAAGTGGAAGCTCCTCAGAATACAGCTCCATCTTGTCAGCCAATTCTGGAGTGACCTCCCCGATGTAATCCTTGATCCTGGCGAACACGGCTTCGTCGTCGACGACGACGCGCTCGAAGTCGCTCGTAAGTAGGTCGCGTACGACTCTGATCACCAGTTCAGGCTCGCCGTGGATCAGTTTCGGAGGTTTTGCTTTCTTGCTTGCCTCGGATACTTCGTTCCATATCCGGACTAGCCTTGCGACGTCGCGCTGCAGATCTTGTTCGGTTGCGCCCTCGGCCGCGGTTCGAACGATGAGACCCAAACCGTCGGGTCGCAATTGGGCGGTGATATCGCGCAGCCGTTTTCGTTCGTCGTCGGGCAGTCTGCGGGAGATACCAACGAAATCAGCGGAAGGAACGAGAACGAGGTAGCGACCCGCGATCGAAACCTCAGTGGTGAGCCTTGCCCCCTTCGATCCCATCGGATCTTTGGTGACTTGAGCAAGGACCGGTTGTCCGGACTTCAACATCGCCTCGATACGCGGAGTTGGACCGTCTACTTCCTCGTCGAAGCTAACCTCACCCGCGTAAAGGACAGCGTTGCGTGCTTCGCCGATGTCTAAGAATGCCGCTTCCATCCCTGGAAGAACGTTTTGGACGCGACCCATATAGATGTTGCCGACCAAAGACTGTTCTTCATTGTGAGCCACGTAGTGCTCGACCAATTCGCGTTTGTCCAAGATCCCGATCTGATTGCGCTCGGAGCCAACCGTGATGAGCATCGTTCGCGGCCCACCGCTTCGCACAACACTTTCTGAGCGGGGGCGCCGACCGGTCCGTCGGCGTTTGCGGGTTGCGGACTGCGGTTCCCTGGCAGCGGTGGCCTCTTCAGGCATGTCTGGATCAGCCGGTGCGGGTTTTTCTTCCGAATCATTCGGCGTCTCGCTGGTCGCCGGTTTGGGTCTTGGCCGCGACCTATTTCGGTTCGAGCGAGACCTGGTCGTGGTCTTCCGGGCCTGTGGCGAAGACTCGTCGGTGGGATCGGACGGTTTTGCAGCCGTCTCTTTCGCAGGATCGGATGTGATCGACGCGCTTGGTGCTGCACCCGACTCGGGTTCTTGCCCGCTTGCGGTCTGCGATTGTGTCTCGGCTGGGGGCCGCGGTGGCCTTGGCCCCGATGGCCTGCGTCTTCTACTTCGCGAACGCGGAGCGCTCGCTTCTTTATCGTTTTTCTCTTGTTCGTTATCCATACCTCTCCTATGTGAACCGGCGCATGTGGACGTTCATCAGAAGTCCAACAGCGACGTAGCTTGTGATCAATGATGAACCGCCGTACGAAACGAACGGCAGTGGAATACCTGTGATCGGCATGATCCCAACTGTCATGCCGATGTTGACGAAAACCTGAAACGCGAACATCGCAGCGATACCGCTTGCCAGCATCGTGCCGAAAAGATCTTTAGACACGAAAGCGATCCGGATTGATCGCCAAAGCAGCAAGGCGAATAGACCTATAACGACTATCGCACCAAGGAATCCACGCTGCTCTCCGATGGCGGTGAAGATGAAGTCGGTGTGTTGTTGTGGCACGTAAGCGAGATTGGTCTGCGAAGATGCCTGCGAACCTTTGCCGGTCAGTCCCCCCGAACCGATCGCGATCTTCGACTGCGCAAGGTTGAAGCCCGCTCGCTGGGGATCGGAGCTCGAGTCGAGGAAGGCCGTCAGGCGCGCCACCTGGTAGTCCTTGAGGACACCAACCTGAAGGGCCAGACCCAGCGCCATGACGCCCGCGACAAGAACGAGGAGCAACCACCTGATCCTCGTTCCCGATACCAACAACATCGCGAAAACGATAGCGAAGAGCACCATAACGGTGCCTAGATCCGGTTGAAGGAAGATCAAGAATGCCGGTACCACAGTTATCACCATGGCGAAAAGTACCCTCACCAAACCTTCGCGTGGATACGACTCTACGATGAACAACGATGCAAGGGTGCCGATCAGGATGACTTTCATAAGCTCTGAAGGTTGGACTTGAAGAACGCCAAGATCGATCCAGCGCTGAGCCCCGAGGGCCGAATGCCCCAAGGGTGTGAGCACGACAACCAGCAGCAACAGGTTCAGCCCAAACACGATCGGTCCAAGAGCGCGCGCTTGTCGGTAGTCGAATAGAAGGGTCACCAGAAAGACGATCGATGCCAGCGCAACGTAGATCAATTGTCGTTTCAAGAAGAAGTGCGGGTCGGAACCGATCGCCCGCAACCTCGGCTGCGACGCCGAATTGACTGCATAGGCGCCGCAGATGGTGAGGCCGATCGTAGTAAGCAGCAGAGCCAGGTCGATGTGTCTGACGGGGGCCTTGGCTGAGAGGCGCTGCGTCTTGATGCCTTGTCTGCCAAGGTCCATCCGGCCAGCGAACATCGGTTGGTCGCTCATGTCAGTCCGTCTTCGCCGCTGGGGTGATATTCGAAAGCGGCAGGTTGAAAAGACCTTCGATGATGCGCCGCGCGATCGGAGCAGCCGTCTCGCCGCCATGGCCCCCTTGCTCGAGCATGACTACCACCACGTATCGGGGGTTCTGCGAAGGTGCGTAAGAAGCGAACCAGGCATACGGTTGTTGTGGCGGAATGGTTTTCAGTTCCGCAGTCCCGGTCTTCGCAGAAACCGATACCTTGTCGAAGGGAAAACCGACGAATGCCCCTCTCGCGGTTCCAACGGTTGGCACACCTGCCAAGCCAGAGCGGATCGCGGCGAGAATACTCGGGCTCGTTGGTACTTTCTTTATCTCCTTAGGTCCGATCGAGGTAACAGCCGCGCCGTCGGTGATCTTCGATCCGATGTGCGGTCTGTAAACCGTTCCTCCGTTGGCGACCGCTGCATAGGCACTAGCCAGCTGTAACGGTGTTGTCAAAACGTCACCTTGACCGATCGACATATTGATCGTGTACCCAGGCAACCAGATCGAATACGGGAACGCTTTCGGGAATCTCTTGTTCTGTTCTCTGAGCCAGGCTTCATCGGGCACGCGTCCGGCGCGTTCGTCGAGTTCAATGCCTGTCTTCTGGCCAAGCCCGAAACTGCGGGCCACATCTTGGAGTTGTTCTCCTTGGCCCCTTTTGAATCGTCTGTAGAACTCCGCTCCCCATGGATAAAAGACAGTGTCACATGAGTCGATGAGGGCTTGAGCCAGATTGAGAACCCCAGAATCCGACGACTTCCAATTGCGAAATGTCGTATCTGCGAATCTGTAAGAAGCCGGACATGCGAACCTGCCATTCGCCGAAGCTACACCGCCCTGTAGGGCAGCAGAGGCGGTGATCACCTTGAATGTTGATCCAGGTGGGAACGCTGCCTGCGTAACCCGATTGATGAGTGGGTTGCTTGGATCTTTGGAGAGTCGGTCGAAATCGGCCCTTGAGATACCTCCGATGAATGAACTCGGGTCGAACGTTGGGCTCGATGCCATCGCGATGATTTCGCCATTATGGGGGTCGAGCACAACGGCTCCGCCTGCCGTAGCCGCATAGTTCTTGCCGGAAGTCTTGTCGTAGATGGTGCGGGCTTTCTGCAGCCCTTGCTGCAGAGACTCCTCAGCAAGCGTTTGGATCCTAAGGTCGAGGGTCGTCACGAGATCTTTGCCCAAGTTCGGTGCTTGCTGACCAAGTTGTTTGCGCACCTTGCCCGCAGCGTCAACCTCCAACTTCAGTTTGCCGTCCTTGCCGTGCAGGTCATGTTCATAGGCAGCCTCGATGCTCCCTCGCCCGATCAGCGATCCCGGCCGGTAGTCGCGGTAATAGGGCTTCTTCAGTTCGTCGGCGTTCACCTCACCCACATAGCCCAATAGATGCGCTGCTAACGAACCGTTCGGATACACGCGGACCGGACGTATGTCCGAGACCACTCCCACAAATTCGGTCTGATGTTCGTACAAGTAGGTGATCGTGTCTCTTGGAACATCTTGTGCGATGGGGACCGCTGTGTATGGCGAGACCGTTCGGTCCTTCAGCCTTGCTTCGATCTGTTCCGGCCCCATCCCAAGTACAGGGGCGAGGCGGGCGATGGTGCCAGCTTTGTCTTTCAATTGGTCCGGTCTGATCGATACGAAGTAGGAACTGCGATTCTTCACTAAGACCTGCCCGTTACGATCGAGGATCCTTCCCCTCGCGGGTTCGATAGGCACGAACCTAACTTGGTTGTTCTGCGCTGCAAGCACGTAGGTCTGATGAGCAAGTACCTGCAGGAACCAAAGCCTAAGGACCAGGGCAGAGATCATCGACACAAACACGACCGCGAGGAATGTGACCCTGAGACGGGTTTTATCTGGGCCCTGGGTCATCTTGTCACCACCTATAAACCTTTTCTCTGTTGTACGTCTCGACCACCTTGCGAATCACTGGATAAACGAATGGAGTCAGCAGTGTGTTGTAAACAGCGGTCAAAAGCACAACACGAAGCTGCCTCCCGAACGAAAGACTCTGCTGACCAAGCAGTGCCCGAAGGATCTCGTATAGCGCGCTGCCGAAAAGACTTCCGCCAAGTATCCCGGCGACAGGCACGAACACACTCATCGACTGCACATACGGTCTGACGCTACCAACGACATAGCCAACTATCAGATAAGCGAGGCCCGTTATGCCCTTGGGAGCATCGAGAAGAAGGTCGCGCAAGAGTCCTGCCGAGAATCCGGCCATGGCTCCCGTCGTCGGCCCTTCCAAAAGGGCGAACGAGATCACCACTACAAGCAGCAGATCGGGGGCAACTCCGAAGAAAGATCGCGCGAACAGCGTGCTTTGCAGAAGTTCGGCCGTGAGGATGATCAACGTGAAGAAAGCGACTTTTTTCATGGCGACCCTCTGGGAACCTTTGGACCGGAATCGAGCAGCACCAATACCGCGTCGAGTCTGCTGAAATCGACGAAGGGCCTGACGAACGCAGTCTGACTAAGGCCGTCCTTCGACTTCTGGACCGAAGTCACCCGTCCGATCGGTATCCCCGCAGGGTAGATGCCCTTGTCGTACCCGGAGGTAACAACCGTTTCGCCCAGTGAGATCTTGGTTTCGGGATCCAAGAATTCGAAACGAAGATCCTCTTGGCCGCGGCCCTGGATGACTCCGGTTTCTCCGCTGTTCGTCAGCCTTGCACCCACCGCATGCTGCGGGTCTATGAGTAGCAGCACTTTGGAATAGTCGGCACCTTCAAGGACCACTCTTCCAACCAGTCCTTCGGAGGATACGACGGCCATGTCGTTGGCGACCTCGTTCGAAGAGCCCTTATCAAGAAAAGCCGTCCACTCTTCGTTTGAAGGGCCAACACCGATGATGAAGGCCCCAGTCGAGCGCCCCTTCTGCCAATCCTTCTCTTTCAAAAGTTCTAGTAACCGATCGTTTTCGCGCACGATCTCTGGAACGCGGCGTTGCACCTCTTTCAAGTTATCGATCTCGGCGTTGAGGCGCGCGTTCTCTTTGCTGATGCTGGGGATCTGACCCAGAGTTGACAGGAACTTGCCGACCGGTCGAAAGACCCGCGCGAGCCCATCTTGAAGTGGCGCGACTATCGAAACCGCAGCATGTTGTGCTCGTCTGATGGGGCCACCAGGGTTCTGTTTGAAGTCCAGGGTGACGATGGTCGCGGTTAAGGCCAACAGTGCTGCAAGCGCGATGCGTTGCTTAGTCGCGCGCCGGTACATCAGCGAACCGCTCTATCTGCGGCTGGACGCGATGAGAACCCTTTTGAGTGCTTCAAATTCCTCCAGGCACTTTCCGGACCCGACCGCCACGCAGGACAAAGGGTTCTCCGTCACGTGGATCGGCATGCCGGTCTCGTGCTTGAGCCTCTCGTCCAACCCCTTGAGCAGGGCCCCGCCGCCGGTCAGGACTATCCCTTTGTCCATGATGTCGGCAGCGAGCTCAGGTGGTGTCTTGTCCAAAGTCGATTTGACCGCATCGACGATCTGATTGACCGGTTCTTCGATGGCCCTGCGGATCTCCTCGGTCGAGATCTGGATGGTCTTTGGCAGACCAGTAACCAGATCGCGGCCGCGGATCTCGGCATATGGCTCATCGGGCAACGGGAATGCTGAACCGATGGTCATCTTGATCTCTTCTGCGGTCCGCTCACCCAACATGAGCGAATACTCTTTCTTTATGTAAGCGATGATGGCTTCGTCAAGTTCATCTCCGCCGATGCGGATCGAAAGACTCGTAACGATGCCCCCCAATGAGATGACTGCGACCTCGGTGGTCCCGCCGCCGATATCGACAACCATGTTGCCTGCAGGTTCATGAACCGGAAGCCCTGCTCCGATCGCCGCTGCCATCGGCTCTTCGATGATGAATGCGCTACGCGCCCCAGCAGCGATGGTTGCTTCTTCAACCGCGCGTTGCTCAACACCGGTGATCCCCGAAGGAACGCAAACCACGACGCGCGGCTTTGCGAGCATCCTGCGCTTGTGAACCTTTTGGATGAAATAGCGAAGCATCTTCTCCGTCACATCGAAATCCGCGATCACGCCGTCTTTCAAAGGACGGATCGCTTGTATGTGGCTCGGGGTGCGCCCTATCATCCGTTTGGCTTCAGAACCAACAGCCAAGATGGCGTTTGTCTTGGTGTTGATGGCAACGACTGAGGGTTCGTTAAGAACGATGCCTCGACCGCGAACGTACACAAGCGTGTTTGCGGTACCAAGGTCGACCGCCATATCGCGGCCCATGAAGGTGAAAGCTTGATCAACTGGCATGTTCGATGTGTCTCCAACACCCGAAGGTATCTTTTAGGTCCGTTCGAAACGGAAACTTCGCGGGGCGCAGTGCGACCCCGTCTGCATGAGTCTACCAACTTCCGAGAAACGGTCAGCCTCGGGCGAAGGTCGAGGGTTGAGGGTTGTAGTTAGTGCAGGTCAGGGAAGTAAAGAGCCAATTCCCGTGCCGCAGACTCTGCACCGTCGGAGCCGTGGACTATGTTCTCGGTCACCTCTAGGCCAAGGTCTCCCCTCAGGGTCCCTGGGGCAGCTTTCTTTGGATCGGTTACTCCCATTAGCCCTCGAACCACCGAGATGGCTTCTTCCGCTCTAACCGCGAGTGCGACTATCGGTCCTGAGGTGATGAAAGCAAGAAGGTCGGGGAAGAATGGCTTATCGACGTGCTCTGCGTAGTGTTCGCGAGCGAGTGACTCATCAACGACCAACATGCGCATAGCAACGATGCTCATCTTCTTGTTCTCGAGACGCCGGATGACTTCGCCGATCAATCCCCTGCGAACGCCATCGGGCTTAACGAGCACGAGTGTGGTTTCCATGAGACTTGAGGATAGTCGACCTTAGTCGATGGTGCCTACGAGGTGGTCGCGGACTTGTCCGGCGCCATGCACTGAACCAGCGAACACGATCAGATCTTCTTGCTCTGAAGTTTCGATCGCGCGATCGATAGCGTTGTCGAGAGTTTCTATGACTTCGACTTGGATCTTGGTGGTGTTGACGAGTTTCGCCAGCACATCAGGATCGGAAACGGACCTTTCACTTTCCATCGCAGTGAATATCATCCGGTTCGCAACATCCGACAATGCTTCGACGATCCCTTCGGAATCTTTGTCCGCGAATGTTGCTATCACGAAAGTGACCTTGCGGTCCCCAAACGTTGGTTGCAATGAAGAAGCAAGTGTCCGCGCCGCGTCGGGATTGTGTGCACCATCGATAACGACCAAGGGCGCTCGACCGACGACTTCCATCCGTCCCGGTGATGCAACTGTTGCAAGGCCAACTTCCAGAGATGTTTGGTCGAGCGCCCTGCCCGTGAACGACTCGGTGGCCGCGATCGCAGTTGCCAGATTGATCGACTGATAGGGGCCGAGGAGCGGCAGGAATAGGTCGTCATAGGTGCCATGTAGGCCTTCGACGCTGACCGAACGGCCCCCGATCGCAACCAGATCCTTGGCGACGCTGAAATCGCGGTCGAATAGGCAAATCTGCGCCCCTACCGCGTCTGCGGCGGCCTGGATAACGTCTTGCACAGGCAGCGATTGGGGGCCGCTCACCACTTGAGAGCCTGGTTTGATGATCCCCGACTTTTCCTCGGCGATGAGGGCCGGGGTGCTTCCTAAGAACTCGGCGTGATCCACGCCAACCGTAGTGAGGACCGCAACCGCTGCGTTGGCAACATTGGTGGCGTCCCATCTGCCTCCTAGGCCAACCTCAACGACCCCGGCGTCGACCGTTTGGGATGACATCCACTCGTAGGCCAATGCGGTCGTTGCTTCGAAGTATGTGACGCCTTGACCAAGGCGGTCTTCGACCGTTTCGATGAACGGCAGCAGATAGGAATATGCGGTCGCGAAGCCTTCTTTCGTGATCATCTCAGTGACGATGCCGGTCGAGCCAACGCCGGTGAGAACGAACCGCTCTCTTATCGATTGCAGATGCGGCGACGTATACACGCCCGTTTTGATGCCGTGGGCGGCGAGTATGGCTGCCGCGATCCTCGCCGTCGAAGTCTTCCCGTTGGTCCCCGTTAGATGGATGGTTTGAAATGATGATTGCGGATCTCCCAGCAGGTCAACGATGCTTCGGATGCGTTCGATACCCGGCCTGATACCGGGGCCGCGTGCAGACAGATGCGCGACTGCATCGCGGTAGGAGAGATTGAGTTTCATGTTTAGGCTCAGTTCCCCAGCTGCTCGAGTTGTGCGACCAGTCGTGAATGGGCATCGGCTGCCTCGGCCAGCCGTCGGCGTTGTTCATCGACGATCGCGGCTGGGGCCTTCGAAGTGAATGAGCCGTTCGCCAGCTTGGAACCGATCCGCTCGACCTCGGCATGCTGGGTCGCTATTGCTCTGCTCAATCGATGGCGTTCCATGTCGAGATCGAGCAATCCCTCCAAGGGTATGAACATGTCAAGCCCGCCAGCAACCAGCCTCACAGAGTTTCCAGCATCGAAAGACTTGTCGAACCTGAACTCACACCTGCGAGCCAGTGCATCGAGGGTGCTGCGGTTGAGTTCAAAGGCCGCCGTTTTTTCGGGATCATCGGCCACGACCACCACTCGCATACTCGCTTTAAGATCGATGGGATGGTCGGAGCGGAAACGCCGCACCTCCCCCACGACCTGTTGTATGAGACCGAACTGATTCTCGGCGTCTGCGTCAACGGTTCCAGCCGGAGTTGGCCACTCGGAAACCATGATCGATGGCGCTTGCCTGACGATGGGCAGTTGCAACCAGATCTCCTCGGTAACGAAGGGCATCAACGGGTGAAGCAGGCGCACGGAAACGTCGAGAACCTTCAACAACACAGCGGTGACTGCTGCCTTATCGCTCTTGGAATCACCATAGAGCCTTCCTTTGGAAACTTCGACATACCAGTCACAGAACTCGCTCCAGATGAACTCGTATAACGTGCGCGCCGCAACTGCGATGTCGAAGGCTTCGATCTTCGCCGTGACTTCTTCGATGGTCGCATCAAGGCGAGAAAGGATCCATCTATCGGCAAGGTCAGAGGGTGCTTGAAGTGCTGAGGTATCGATCACTTCTTCGCCAGCATTCATCAGAACGAAGCGGGCCGCGTTCCAAAGTTTATTGGCGAAGTTCCTGGAGCCCGACACCCATTCTTCGTGCAGAAATATGTCTTGGCCCGTTGCATGTTCCGCCAACGTGAAACGCAGAGCATCGGTGCCAAAGCGATCGACAAGTTCGATAGGGTCGATGACATTGCCCAGGGACTTCGACATCTTCTTGCCTTCGTCGTCGCGAACGATCCCATGGATGAACGCATGAGCGAATGGCACATCGCCCATGAAATGCAGCCCCGACATGATCATGCGTGAGACCCACAGGTGGATGATCTCGTAACCAGGAACGATCACCGATGTTGGGTAGAAGAATTCGAGATCGGCCGTCTTCTCGGGCCAGCCGAGGGTCGAGAACGGCCACAACTGGCTCGAGAACCACGTGTCAAGAACATCGGGGTCCTGACGGATGTTCTCCGAAGAACACTTCGCGCAGTCGGATGGATCTTCCTCGGCGGCCCAAACGTTGCCGCAAGCGTCGCAGTACCAGATGGGGATGCGGTGGCCCCACCAGAGCTGGCGCGAGATGCACCAGTCGCGGATCTGCTCCATCCAATTCAGATAGTAATTGCTCCAACGCTCGGGATAGAACGTGGTTCGGCCCTCTTTGACCGCTGCGATCGCCGGTTCAGCCAGAGGTTTCATCGAAACGAACCATTGCTCCGAAAGCCACGGCTCGACGATGGTGTCGCATCGGTCGCAATGCCCGATGGAATAGTCATGCGGGTCCGAGCCATCGAGCAGTCCCATCTGGTCGAGTTCCACCCTGATCGCTTCGCGCGCTTCGAAACGATCCATGCCCTTGAATCGGCCACCGTTCTCATTGATGCTGGCTTTCCCGTCGAGGATGTTGATCTTTTCCAGGCCATGGCGCTCGGCGATATCGAAGTCGATGGGATCGTGAGCCGGTGTGATCTTGACGGCCCCCGTACCGAATGCGGTGTCGACCGCCTCGTCGGCGACGATCGGTATCTCGCGATCGAAGAACGGATGCTTCGCCGTCTTGCCGATGAACCCGCTATAGCGTGGATCCTCTGGATGAACCGCGATCGCGGTGTCGCCCAGCATGGTTTCCAGCCGAGTCGTTGCGACGACGAGATGCCCAGATCCATCTGAGAGCATGTAACGGAACCTGACCAGTTCGCCGTGATGGTCTTCATGGTTAACCTCGATGTCGGACAAGGCAGTTTCGCAGCGAGGGCACCAGTTGATGATCCGGTTGCCGCGATAGATGAGGCCCTCGTTGTAAAGATCGACAAACACTTTGCGAACCGCGCGGGACAATCCGGGGTCCATGGTGAAACGCTCCCGGCTCCAGTCACAAGATGAGCCGAGCCGCTTCAACTGAGCGATGATGCGGTCGCCATACTCGGCCTTCCATTCCCAGACTCGCTCGACGAACTTCTCACGGCCTAAGTCCTGGCGCGTCAGCCCTTGCTTCTTGATTTCTTTCTCAACGACGTTCTGAGTGGCGATTCCCGCATGGTCAGTGCCTGGTATCCAGAGGGCGGCGTAGCCTTGCATGCGCTTCATGCGCGTCAACACATCTTGAAGTGTGTTGTCGAGAGCGTGGCCTAGATGTAGGGCCCCCGTGACGTTGGGTGGCGGGATCGCTATGCAGAATGGCTTCTTCGAAGGGTCAGGCTCGGCGCGAAAGTACCCGCCTTCTTCCCAGGAGGCATAGATCCTGGCCTCTGCGTCTTGTGGCTCGTAGGTTTTCGAGAGTTCTGGCATGGCTGAAACGATAACTCCTGCACTAGATTGACCAACAAAAAACCCCGCATTCGCGGGGCTTGGGGACCGTGGGCAAATCGCCCATCGGCCCTCAGACTACAGATACGAACAGACAAATCATGCACCCATTGTATATCGCGCCGCCCCGACCTCGTAAGCGTTAGGTTTTCCATCGCACGAGAGCGAAGGAGACGCAGAGGGGCTGTGGGGGTCCGGCCCGTGGCAACCTATGAGGCGTTATGACCTTCTTTGCACAAGGCTGCGAGCCGATTGCGGTTGCCAGAGGGCCGGACCCCCACAGCAACCCCCCCACCACCTAAGCGGAGCGTTCGCCTCTTTCTTGCCGCTTAGGCTTCTCAGCAGTGCGCGGCACGAGAGTCGGGTTCACTTTTTCCAGCACGGTAGCGGTGTCGATCACGCACTTGCCGATGTCTTTGCGCGACGGCAGGTCGTACATGACATCGAGCAGCACTTCTTCCATGATCGCCCGCAGGCCACGGGCGCCTGTGCCGCGAAGCATCGCTTGATCTGAGATGGCCCCCAACGCGCCTTCGGTCAATTCCAGTTCGACACCATCTAGTTCGAGGGTCTTTTTGAATTGGCGAACCAGTGCATTCTTTGGCTTCGTGAGTATCTCGACCAACGCTTCTTGGTCCAGGTTGTGAACGTGCGAGATAACGGGAAGGCGTCCGACGAACTCGGGTATCAACCCGAATTTCAGTAGGTCTTCGGGAAGCACCTTCGAAAGGATGTGACCAAGGTCTTTCTCTTGCATCTTTCGTACGTCGCCACCGAAGCCCATGCCGCGGCTCCCAACTCGGCTCTCGATGATCTTCTCCAGGCCGGCGAACGCACCACCAACGATGAACAGTACGTTCGAAGTGTCGATCTGGATGAACTCTTGATGAGGGTGCTTGCGGCCCCCTTGCGGCGGAACCGAAGCGGTTGTCCCCTCGAGGATCTTCAGAAGCGCTTGCTGAACGCCTTCTCCCGAAACGTCACGGGTTATGGAAGGGTTCTCTGATTTGCGAGCGATCTTGTCGACCTCATCTATATAGATGATGCCAGTCTCGGCCTTCTTCACATCGTAGTCGGCCGCTTGGATGAGTTTGAGCAAGATGTTCTCGACGTCTTCGCCAACGTAGCCTGCCTCGGTAAGCGCTGTCGCATCGGCGATGGCGAATGGCACGTTCAACATGCGAGCCAAAGTTTGGGCAAGAAGGGTCTTTCCGCAACCGGTAGGACCAAGAAGAAGGATGTTCGACTTCTGCAGTTCGACTTCGTCTTCGCGCGCCACACCAGCCTGGATCCGTTTGTAGTGGTTGTAGACCGCAACCGACAGAACCTTCTTGGCTTGTTCCTGGCCAACGACGTAATCGTTCAGGAACTCGCGGATCTCTTTGGGCTTTGGCAGTTCCTCGAGTTTGAGTTCGGAGGTTTCGGTCAGTTCCTCTTCGATGATCTCGTTGCAAAGGTCGATGCACTCATCGCAGATATAAACGCCGGGGCCGGCGATGAGCTTTTTGACCTGTTTCTGTGACTTGCCACAGAAACTGCACTTGAGGAGATCGCCTTCTGCGGAGAACTTCGGCACTGCTAACCCCTCTCCTCAGTCGCTATCAGGAACGAGTGGTTGCAGCCAGCTGTTCGGCCAACTCTTTCGACTGATCACGGTGTTGGATTATGCCGTCGATCATACCGTAGTCCTTAGCCTGCTCTGCGGTCATGATGAAGTCACGATCGGTATCTTTCGAGACTTTTTCGAGCGGCTGCCCTGTGTGAAGAGAAAGGATCTGGTCGAGAAGGGAACGCATCCTGATGATTTCGCGCGCTTGGATCTCGATATCGATGGCCTGACCCTGGGCCCCTCCGTGTGGCTGGTGGATGAGCACCGTCGAGTTTGGCGTTGCGAACCTCTTGCCCTTTTTCCCAGCCGCGAGGATCACCGCGGCGGCACTTGCTGCCATGCCCATGACGAGGGTGTTGATGTCGTTCTTGACGAACTGCATGGTGTCGTAGATGGCAAGCAGGGCGGTGATGCTCCCGCCGGGAGAATTGATGTAGATCCAGATGTCCTTGTCGGAATCTTGTGACTCAAGGAATAACAGTTGTGCTGCGATGAGGTTGGCGACTGCGTCGTCAACGGGAGTTCCCAAGAAGATGATCCCGTCGTTCAACATGCGCGAGTAGATGTCGTAGGAGCGTTCGCCGCGACTTGTCTGCTCGATGACGATGGGAACGAGGTAGTTGTTCATGTCCATGCCCTGCTCCTGACTGTTCAAGATGCCTCCTCTTTGATGTCGGCGTTCTCGACGAGGAACTCGAGGGCCTTGCGTCTCAGGATATCACCGGCCAAAGCATTAACGTTGCCCGATTTCGCCACATCTTTCAGCACCTCATCGGGTTGTTTTTCCACACGCGCTGCCAATGCGCTGATCTCGCTTTCGATGTCTGCACTCGTTACCGTTATGCCTTCTTCTTCCGCGATCTGCTCTAAGACGAAGTCTGCGGCGATGGTTCGCTCGGCCGCCTTCTTATATGCATCGACCAGTTCTTCCTGACTAGACCCTGTGGCCTGAAGATACGACTCCAAGTTGGAACCGGCTTGTTCGATGTCGCGAAGAAGTCGCGAAAGTCTGTGTTCCATCTCGTGCATGATCATGGACTCGGGGACCTCGACGTCGACCCGGTCGAGAAGCTCTTCGATGATGCGGTTTCGCACCATGATGTCTGACTCGATCTTCTTAACTGCCTCGATACGTTGGCGCAGGTCGGTCTTCAACTCATCGAACGTGTCGAACTCGGACGCAGTCTTTGCGAACTCATCGTTCAGCTCCGGCAGACGTTTAGCTTGGACCTGCTTCAACATGATCCGGAAACTCACTTCCTGGCCCCCATGCGGCTCGCCAAAGCGCTCGGGAAGCACTGCATTGAATTGCAAGATGTCGCCTGCTCGCTTGCCACGTAATTCGCTATCCAGCTCGGACACGAGCCCTGCCGAACCAACCTCGTAAAGCAGATCTTCGGTACTGGCAGACTCGATCTTGTCGTCGTGCTTGTAAGCATGAATGTCGATGACAACGTAATCTCCATCGGCCGCGTTGCGGGGAACCTCTTCGAGGGTTCCGAACCGGTCGCGCAGACGCTCGAGCTGAGCCGACAGCTCCTCTTCGGTTGCCGACGAAGGAGGGCGCATGACTTCGATGCCTTTGTAATCTGACACTTCGACATCAGGGCGCACCTCGACGGTCGCCGTGAACGTCAGGTCCTGGCCTTCGACGTTGCTCGTGACTTCGATCTTTGGGTATGTAACCGCCTTGAGGGCTTGGTCTTCGGCAGCCTTCGAGTAGAAATTGGGAAGCGCGTCCTTGAGGACTTCTTCCCGCAAAGCCTCGCGGCCCATGCGGCTCTCGATGATGGCTCGGGGCACTTTGCCTTTGCGGAACCCGGGGACCTTCACCTCTCGACCGAGGCGTTTGAGGGTTTCGTCGTAGTGCTCGGCCAATTCGTCGGGTGTTACCTCGACGAGTAGCTTGCGTTTAGTAGGACTTTCTTCCTCGACGGTCGTTTTCATGGCTGGGGAATAGAACGCGCGGTGCTGAACATCTCCATGATGGGCTCTAGGGCCTCTTCCGCCCCAGGTTGGGTCGTGATGACCAATTCGATCGCCTCAGACGACGTGGCGATATCGAACTCATAGAAGGGGCAGCACTGTTTTTCGAGATCTACCAGCTCACGCAGTTTGGATAGCGACTCTTCGCCTGCAGAGAACGAAAGGGCGACCGAGCCCGGATGGCGCTTGGCCGCGACCAGGCTGGCTGAGATGAGCGAAGACCATTCAGCTTGGCGGTCGACGAGGGCACCGGCGTCGAGAGAACAGGCTATTAGAGGTAGCTCTTTCATGCCCTAAGCATAACCACCCTGGACGACAAGAGGGCCGGAACCCTTTTGTGGTCCCGGCCCTCGTGCGATTTATGGGGTGGTTAAGTTGCTCTGCGACCTGCGAAAAGGTTGTACACGATGGCGATGATGGCTACCACGAGCAAGATATTGATAAGGCCGCCTCCGATATGCCCGATCAAGCCCACGAGCCAAAGGACCAACAGAACTGCTATCACTGCCCATAAAGCACTCATGACTCATCCTTTCGTATCTTCGGTTCCTATCCACTTATTGGGACTTAAAGACTGATACCCCAGATCGGCGAACGAGAAACGTACTGCTTAGCTCTTTGGGGCCGATGAGTCCGCTACCATTGAGCCGTCAACGGGATGTAGCGCAGCTTGGTTAGCGCGCCTGGTTTGGGACCAGGAGGCCGGGAGTTCGAATCTCCCCATCCCGACCGCCGAGCCGGACCCGACCACCGAGCCGGACCCGACCACCGAGCCGGGCCAGTTGGCGCGGCGGACACCTTGTATCCTCAACTTTGCTCGCGGGCGTAGCTCAATGGTAGAGCTCCAGCCTTCCAAGCTGGTGGTGCGAGTTCGATCCTCGTCGCCCGCTCCAATGTCAATCCCATCGGATGCCGCAAGGCAAGGAGAAGCCATGACCGACCTCACCAAGATCCGCGAATATGTAGCCGCCAACCAGGATCGCTACATCGACTTGCTCAAGCAGGCCTGTTCGATACCAAGCGTTTCGGCCGAAGGCTCTGGGTTCGAAGAGATGACCGGCTGGTTAGAAGAAAAGCTTCATGATCTAGGGGCAACCGTTACTCACCTGCAGGTGGGCGACTCACCCGAAGCACTACTCGCCGAGATCAAAGGTTCGTCTTCGAAAAGAACCTTGATGATCTACGACCATTACGACGTTCAGCCAGTGGATCCGATCGATCTTTGGGTATCGCCGCCGTTCGAACCAACCATCCGCGACGCCAAACTGTTCGCCCGCGGGGCCGCCGACAACAAGGGGGACCTCGTTGCACGACTATGCGCGCTCGAAGCATTCAAAGAGCTCGTTGGTGAGCTTCCCTTCGACCTCAAGTTCTTCATCGAGGGTGAAGAAGAATCTGGCAGTGTCAATTTCGAAAATATCTGTCACACATACGCAGAAGATCTGCGATCGGACGACTGCGTTTGGGAAGGTGGCTGGTTCGATCACGATGGCCGCCCGCAGATGTATTACGGATGCAAGGGGCTGCTCTATGTTGAGCTGAATCTCAAGCGGTTGAGCGGCGACCAACACTCATCGATCGCGGTCTACACCCCTTCTGCCGCTTGGGAATTGCTGAACGCGATCGCATCACTTAAAGATGCAGATGGACGCATCACCATCGAAGGTTTCTACGATGGGATCGTTCAACCCACTGACAAAGAACTCGAACTCATCGAGGCCATCCCTTTCAATGAAGAAGCTATGAAGCAGAGCCTGGGTATCGATTCATTCATCGGTGGGCTTGCCGGTTCGCAACTTAAGAAGGACATGCTGTACGAACCCACTGCGAACATCGCAGGGTTCCATTCCGGATATGGCGTGCCTGGTGCTTCGAAGACCGTTCTGCCTGCCGAGGCCTCGGCGAAGATGGACTTTCGATTGGTACCAGACCAGAACTCCGAAGACATCGCAAAGAAACTCCAGATGCATTTCGAGTCGCATGGTTTCGAAGACATCGAGATCAAGGTGCTGAGCGGCGAGAATCCATCGCGTTCGTCCATGGATTCGGCGCTCGGCCGGGCCGTCGAGGGAGCGGGGGCCGAATGGTTCGACAAGGCGATGGTCGTTTATCCGTTCATGTGGGCGACCGGTCCGATGCATCCCATCGCCAAGGGCATCGGGATACCCATCACTTCGCCTCCCGGGGTTGGCAGGCCCGATTCGAACCTTCACGCCCCGAACGAGAATGCCCGCATCGCCGACTACCTCGACATCATCGGTTTCACGGTCTCTTACTTCGAGCGCTACGGTTTGACCGACTGACGTGCTGACCCAGGACTTCCCCGACCGGGCCTTTGCGGTATAAGCTCGGGCCACTTCCCCAGAATCGGTGGTACGGTCTGGCGGGTAAAAACACATCCGTGTAATTCTTCCTGCTAGACTGCCGCCGACCAAGCTGTGTCCGGTTTGGGCATAAGTCTTAGACATAAGGGGAGAAACAGGCGGTATGAATATGCGCGCTGCATCCGTGTTGGGCGCCGCCATCGCCTTATTGTTCGTGGGTGCGATCCTGGCTCTTACCATCGGGCCACACAAAGGCACTCCAACGGCCACCCCGAGTTCGACCGACCTTTCCCCGAGTCCCGACGAGAGCCCCACGCTGGCGGCAGGAAGCCCCTCGCCGCAATCGACTTTCACGTTCCCTGGGAGCCCGGCCCCCAACGCGAGCGGGGGCCAGACGGCGGTGGCCAATTCCCCGGCCCCCTTCGCCAGTGGCAGGGCCGCCTCGCCATCGCCTTCGCCCTTTCCTTCGCCTTCAGCGTCGCCGACCACATCGACTGAAGCATCCGGCACCAACAAACCCGCTGTCACGGGCCCTGAGATACCAGGGTTCATAGGTCTGATCCCATTGCTAGCGGGCATCGGTGGCGGAGTCTTGACGAAAAGGTACGGGAGAGACCGGGCGACCAACTAGCCGAGAGTTGAGCCGTAGTGTCACCGGGATGACCACGCAATCAACCGAAACCCAGGTCGAGTCACCCTATGGCTGGGCGGTCGTTGCCGGTGCGTTCGCAGTAAACGCGGTCGGCTTCGGGATCCTTTATTCCTTCACGGTCTTCTTCGGCCCGATCCTCAAAGAGTTCGGCGGGGGCCGTGGAGGCGTTTCGGTTATCGCATCGATCGCCGCTGCCTTGATGCTTGGAACCGGAGGGATCGTCGGTCGTCTGGCGGACCGCGTTGGGACCCGGCGGATGATCGTTTCCGGATCGATCCTGGTCGTCACCGGACTCCTGCTGGCATCGATCTCTAAGCAGATCTGGCAGGTCTACCTTTCTTATGGGTTGTTGCTCGGCGTTGGAGTGGGCTCTTGCTTTCTACCGTCGAACGCTGCGGTTGGTCAGTGGTTCTCGAAACGCAGGGGTCTTGCAACAGGCATCGCAGTCGCCGGTTCCGGAGTCGGCTCGGTCATCATCGCTCCCCTGTCGCAATCGTTGATCGCCGCCCACGATTGGCGGGTCGCGGTGCGCATCATCGCGGCGGGGGGCTTCGTCGTCCTTCTACTTGCTGCGACCGTCGTCAAGGAAAAGGGGAGCCGTGGGGCAACTGGGGATCTGTCGGACATAAGACGAAACCGCACCTTCCGGATCTTGTACGTTGCAGCGTTCGTCGCTTCGTACGGTTACTGGGTTCCATTCGTGCACATCGTTCCTTACGCACGCGACAAAGGGCTCTCGGCATCGTCGGCCGCATTCTTGGTGTCTGTCATGGGAGTTTCCAACATCATCGGACGGGTCGTTCTGGGAAGTGTTGCCGACCGCTTCGGTCGAAGACGCATCATCCAAGTCGCGTTGGCGGCGATGTCGGTGTCGATATTGACTTGGCCGATGGCGCGATCCGAATCGACCATCGTCTGGTTCGCCGCGGCCTACGGCTTCTTCGCCGGTACATTCATCTCTTTGCTATTCGCAGTAACCGCGGATTACTTCGGCATCAAGCGTCTCGCAGGGGTAACGGGAATGCTGAACACCGCAGCCGCGTTCGGCACATTGATCGGTGCGCCCGCGAGCGGACTGTTATTCGATGCCACGGGCAGCTACACCTTGGCGATACTGATCGCGGGGGCCTCGATGGTCATGGGGACCGCGGTGATGCTGAGGCTACCGCCGGAGGCTGCAACCGCTACCTAACAAGTGGGGCCGCATGTTAGAAGGGCGACTCCGCCGGATCTCATGCTTCGGTTCTATAAGCGACGGACGCGCGACACGAACGGCCACGTCGCGCGCTTGGGCGGCTTAGCCGTTGTGCAGCGGAGCGATGACGTGGTCCGGCTGATTCGAAGCAAGCTTTGCCACCGGGATGAGAGCGTCACGCAACTCCGTGACCGTGCCCGGTCCGAACCGTTCACGCCAATCCTCTTCTACTGCAGCCAAGCGGGCTGGATGGTGCTGCATCACGGCTAGGCCGCGGTCGGTGAGGGCAACGAGCTTGCGGCGCGCATCAGCGGGATCGCGCGACACGGTGGCGATGAGATGGCGTTCCAACAATGACTTTCCGTTCCCGGCGATCCCATGCTCCCCTGGTACTTCGGCGAGTGGTCTAGGTTCGGCACCTAGGTGACAAAGGACGGTGGCAGTGCTGGCGAGGGGCCATGGGAAATGGCTCTCGTAATCGATGGTGAAAGCCATGAGCGTCTGCGAGAGCAGCGCGGTGAGCGGAAGCGAAGACACCGTGTCGCCGTCGTCGCGCGGGACCGGCGACCAGTCGATGCCGTGTGCGGGAATGCCGGTCTTCTTGGGGGGTTTAACGAATGAGCCACCGATGGCACTCGGGTCGGCTGCTCCGTAACTCGCCGGGAAATGCGGCAGCTCAAACGGCAGTTGGCGGACAAGGCCCTCAAGCACCATACGCATCCGAATGTGCTCTTTCGCGGCATCGAGGGCGGCCAACCGCGTCGGCCAGATATTGGCCGCAGCGAGGCCGAGTTCGGCAAGCTGCACCTGCCGCTTCTTGCCATCGCCTTCCGAGACACTTATCCAGCCACGGCGCGCTGCGCCAGTCACTGCTGCCGTCGCCAGGCGGCGCGAGAGCCGCGCGGCGCTGGGTAGTGCACTCTCGGAAATTCCGTCCGGGCCGACATCGGAAACGCAGCGCAGCACGTTCGACCAAACGGCGAGCGAGGGTACTGCATGGCCCGCGTCCGCCGATTGCATCTCCGTCGCGAAATGCCCAAGCACGCGAGACAAAAGCACCGGCAGCGAGAGAGTTTCAAGCGACCTCAAAGCCGCGCTCGCTTTCCCTGATCAACGTAGTGAAGCAGGGATGCGTCTTCCTCAGTACATTCGCAGGAGATTATTTGGCCTTTGCACCGTGGACATCGCTCCCAATCACAGCCGAAATGGTGGAAACCTCCAGCAAGCACGCCGCAGTCATGACAGGCGTGGCCGTGAGGGACGGCGGGTACGTTGGGCTCGGCGCCGTAGTAAATCCGTTCGTAGTCATCCCCTTTGAGTCTTATCGCCGGGTGAGTACACGAAGCTCCTTCGGTCATCTCCTGGTTGCAGTCCTCACACTTAGCCATCGCTTCCCCACCTCTCTTGTCGAAAATGTATTGCGGTAATCAAAGCAGTTGGGTACGACAAACTGAGAAGGGTGGCGGTGATTCGGCCGAAACAAACGATCCCGTGGCAATCGCACCGTTAGTGCATGAGCAGGTCGAGAAACTGAGTCGGAGAGTAGATCGGCAGGGAACCCTCGAGATCCAGAAGATCCTTGTCCCCCGTAACTATCACAGCTGACTGACTCGCAGCCAGAGCCAAGATGTAGTCGTCCTTCGGATCTCGGGAACGAACAGCCGGTGGGTCGGATGGGTCATCGACGAATATTCCGGAGAGTCGAAGGAGCGTGATGAAGTTCTCTGAATCTTCCTCGGTCACTCGCTTTCGAATCTTCGGATAGCGAAGCGTCTTCTCGAGTTCGTTTAGGAGTGCTGGGGAAACGACTAGGTCAAAGGCTCCGTGGAGCCACTCAAGCAAGATCTTCCCCGTGCCCTCTCGTGAAAAAAGGGAGGAGACGAGGACGTTCGGATCGAGGACCCCCTTCAAATCAAGTTCGGCGACGTCGCCCGGCGCGTTGACCCTCCAAAGCCAGTTTCATTGCTTCTTCTTCTGACAGATCCGCCCGCGACCAGATCCTGTCGAGGAGATCGAGGCCCAGGTCCCGGCTAAGGGCTTCCTCGATGACTTGGCTATCGCCCTTACCCGCGCGCGCCGCCCGAACTTTGACTGCCCGCCAAACTTCTTCATCAATCGTGAGAGTCGTGCGTATCTTCGCCATCTGTCCTGCCTCCAGCCCTCATGGTAGCGTCAGGCTCATCTTTACATCAAGGTGCTGAGATGCTGTCATCACCTGCGCGCGTCTTTTCCAGCCCCAACAGGAAGGCTAAAGGTGGGCTTTACCGGCAGGTCTAGCTAGCCAGCGATTTCGTGCCTACGGCGAGCGGTTCACCAAGCGACTGCGTTTACCGTCATCCCGGGGAATCGGTACTCGCCATCCGTGAGGAATGTGGCTGCCTGTTGAATCACTGCTTCTCTCACCTCCGCCACTTCTTCCTCGCTCATATCTTTCAGCATTATCGAGATGGCGCCGGCGATCTGGCTATAGAAAGACCACAGTTCGTCCTGGCTCTTGAACCTCCATGGAACCGGCACCTGCTCGACCTCCCAGTGATCGAATCCGGCCACCGAAAGCATTGGTTCGATCCTCGAAGCCGATGACATAGAGAAGATGCTGCCGGGCGCATCGGGGTCAGGCAGTTCGATCTTGCCCAGGTTCACCATCACCATGCCGGCCATCGTCGCCCAAGGATTGTCTGCAGGGGTCCCCCAAACAGAAAACACTAGTCTTCCTCCAGGCTTGAGGACGCGTCTGGTTTCGCTCAGGGCTTTAGATGGGTCCATCATTAGCATGTAGCCCCACCGACAGAGGGCGCCATCGACGGAGTCTTCGGGAAGATCCATCCGCTCTGCGTCCATCCTGCGGAATTCGATATTGGTAAGCCCAAGGTTGACTGCGGTCTTCTCCGCTACTTCGACCATGCTTGACGAGAAGTCGGTCGAGATGAGCTTTCCGCTATCTCCCACCAGCTTCGCAGCTACGAAACCGGTCCAGCCAGGGCCGGCGGCGATATCCAACACTGTGTCGCCGGGATTCGGGGCGAGCTTGTCGACCATCCACTCCCCGAGTCCACGGGTCGTCTCCCACATGTAGTCGGCTTGGTCATGCCATCCGGCGGCCATCTCGTCCCATATAGCGAGACTCTTGGCCCTCATGTCACTTTGATCCATCGTCTTCCCCCATGGTCGTGTCGTTGTTTGAAGTCAAACACATCTCCGAGTCTTCTTTTCTACTATCGAACATCGTCCTGCCAACCTCTGGAGAAGGAGAAGCGCGCTTGCTCTGAGAACGACCAAGAGGCAGGCCACTCGCGCAGTCAGCGAGCAAGCTTGCGCGGACGGGGGCTGGGATAGCTCTCCCCTGCGCTTTGGCCTCTTCAAGCCAGAGTTGTCTAGCTTTAAGGACTTGGGCGAGAGCTTCCTGAGGACTGGTCCCGAAAGCGGAGCAGTATTGAAGTTCGGGGATGTCGGCGATATAGCCCCCGTCCTCTTCGATATAGAAGATCGTGATTTCGTAGTCACTCATCTCGAGCCTCGATGTCTAGATGGTACTTGTCTAGGAGAGACGAATTCAGACTCGTAGGCCCATTGAGTTGGTTACTTCGACTTGCGCTTTGTCTCGCGCGGCTTTTGACTCCGCTCGAAATACGTGATCAGCTCGGGATCTGGCTGAAAGGGCGGGGGTTCATCCTTAGGCGAGGTTTCAGGTACGGAGTCCTGATGCTGATCGTTCTGCGGATCGTCTGGTTTTCCATGCTCTTCGCTCATTAGGACCTCCTCACCGCCATGGTACCAAGCCAGCGAGTATTGCCAGAGTCAGGAAAACGAATGCAGCCTTTAGCCAACGAGCTTTGACCTTCAACTGATCCGATATCTCTTCGACCATCTGGATATGTGTATCTAGGAGCACCCGGATCGTGAATCGAACGTCGGACTGCAGATACTTCTCTCGAAGTCGACGCACTCTCATCGCGGCATAGTTCCGCGGTGCAGCTGCCCCCACTGCGCAAAGCGAGGCGCAAACAGCCAAGCTACTTACTGGCCTGAAGACGAGGCCAGACTCACACCCGAGAGGGCAACGAGGACGGCCCGGTTCGAATTGGCTAACGATGAGGGTCGATCCCACGTCCATCGACTCAAGTGGCGATCCTCCGTTGGTAAGGCCCTCCGACAACACCGCCGTGGTGGTTCCCCGAATATCGATCGCGGTGGTGTGCGCCATCGAGTCGATCCCTTTGGCATTCCCAGAAACGACGTTGTACCCGTTGGCTGCTGCAACTTCTGAAATCTCTCGCGCGTACTCCAGGGCTTTTGGATGCGCCGCTCTTGACCCAGAGACGGCAAGCCCTCTCGCGCCTAGCAGATCCAGGTTTGCCCTGCGCGTAGAACAGGATCGGGATGGGGATGGGGCTACGCAGGCGCCCCACGGGAAACTTCGGATGATCCGGGCTCAAGAGGATTGAGTGATCAACCTCGGGGGGCAGCTGCAATCACCCCAAGGCATCGACGACACTCTGCGCTAGCGTGGGAGTGAGTCCGAGCTCAACGAGATCGCTGACGCCGTGAGTAGGTAGGTCGGCGCCAAACAGCCCTCGATCCTTGACCGCGAGGGCGATCGTGGCCAGCTTCTTCGGGCCCAGCCCCGGATGCTTCGAGAGGCTGTACCAGATAGAAACCGACTCTCGTTCCATGGTGTCCACGTTAACTCCTTGCCGTCGAGTGGCGACTACTCCTAGCACCTGTGAGGCCCCGGCGGCTCTAAGCTCTTCCGCTATCACGTTCATGAGTGGTGCCTGATCGGAGCAGCTCATCTAATACAACTACGACCTTTCCTCGGACGTCCCAATCAAGGCTCCTGCCAGCGATCGGCAATCCCCTTGCCCATTACGTAAGACGCCCGCGTGTCACCCGACAGCCATTTGGCCTCGAAAGGCCACTCCGCTCTTCCGAACGTGCTCTTGCAGTACTTAGTGAAAGCGGCGAGCTGCGCGGCGAGTTGTCGTTGGTTCAACTTGGCCTCGCGTTCGACTTCTCTTATTGAGATCGGCTGTTCAGGCTTCTCAGCCGTCAGCTTCAAGACTGCGGAAACGGCCGGGAACCGGTCGAGGTCGCCTCTTAGTCGACTTAAGCGCTCGTCGGTCCACCATAGATGCTTGGCTTCCCGGGTCCCGGGTTCGAGCGTCTCACTTGATGCCACGGGAAGATCTTCTGTTGGATTTTCGTTGGCGAGAGCTTTAGCCAGTGCGGAGTAGACTGCCTGAAGCGCCCTGCGAGGGACAGGGACTAACACGATTTCCTCGATTTCCTCAGCCACTATTCTGCGTTTCTTCAGGCGTTCCCAGAGAAACTTCTGTTCGTCAGTCCAATCGCTCATCGTTTCCATTGAAAACCCCCTAACTTTCTTGGCCCAATAGTACTGTCGTGACAAGATTCTTGTCAAGAGCGTGCCAGAACCGACCCTAGAAATAGAAGTTTCCAAGCGTATTCCTTATCTGGTACTATTTCGCTGTGATGCGGAACATGCCGAAATCCGAAACAGAGCTCTTCTCTGAGGGCCTGGAATTGCTACGACTCAGACTCCCGGCTGGATGGACACTCCGCCGAGTTTCCCGGCAGCAGCCGGACCTATTCACACGACCAGACGCCGAGATTGAAATCGCATCTCCAGATGGAGCCAGTGCCGCCCTATTGGTTGAGGTTCGCTCCGCCCTTGAAGCGTTCATGGTCCCCCGGCTTCTCGAAAACTGGCGCCTAACGACTCCCGACCCAATCCTCGTCGTTGCTCCTTATATAAGCCCGCGCACGCAGGAGACCCTGGTGGCGGAAGGGATCAACTACATCGACTCAACGGGCAGGATTCGTCTGGAAATCGACCGGCCCGCGCTTTTCATACTCATTGAAACTGGGGCGAAGGCTTCTTCATCCTTTCAAACTTTCCCAGGCGATAGGCCGATGCGAACCCTCCGGGGATCCCCTGCTACCAGGATCGTTCGAGCCCTCTGTGATTTCAGCCCTCCATACTCACCGTCAACAATTTCAAGACTCGCCAAAACCTCTGCAGCTAGCGTGTCTCGAGCGCTGACCCTGTTAGAACGTGATGGACTGATACAAAGAGAACCCCGCGGACCAGTCTTGGACGTTCAATGGGAGAGCTTGATACGACGTTGGACCGAGGATTATTCATTCCAGTCCACAAACAACGCTCGCGGATTCCTTGCGCCGAGAGGCGTCGAATCACTTATGGCCAAACTGCGCGACCGAAGGGACTACGTTCTTACGGGCTCCTATGCGGTTCCGGCCGAGGCTCGCACAGCCCCCGCGACCCTGCCCCTCCTCTACGTGCCTTCATTGATCGATGCTCTTGACGCCCTCGACCTACGACCGTCTGATTCCGGACCGAATGTCGTTTTGGCTGAACCTTTCATCTCAGTCTTCGTTGATAGAACGCGTGAGGAAGACTCGCTAACGCTCGCTTCCTTGCCGCAAGTTGCTGCGGACCTCCTGACCGGTCCGGGGCGGACTTCTGCAGAGGCGGATGGTCTCTTTGAATGGATGAGAAAGAACGAGCGATCTTGGCGCAGGGATCCAAAGGACTCTCGAGATGCCCGGTGAGATAGATGCCCTGTACGTTCAGGCTAGAACGGCGTTGCTCGATGCTTTGGTGGCCTTAGAAGCACGGAGGGATTCGATCGTCATCGTCGGGGCCCAGGCCGTCTACTTGCGAACTGGAGAAGCCGACCTCGGCGTGAGTCCATATACAACCGATGGCGATCTCGCTATTGACCCAGCTGTCCTCGAGGATGACCCGCTGTTAGAAGAAGCAATGAAGAAGGCTGGGTTCGCTCCTCAAGGCATGCCCGGACAATGGGTGTCGCTCAGCGATATTCAAGTTGACCTCCTTGTTCCCGAAACTCTTGTGTCCAACGAAGGATCACGCGGGGCGCGCATGCCTCCTCATCACAAGCACGCTACTCGCAAAGTTCTCGGTATCGAAGGTTGCATCGTTGATAACGATCCGATGCTTATCGTTTCGTTGGATCCCACGGAAACGCGATCTATTGAAGCCCGGGTCGCTGGCCCAGGCGGTTTGATGGTGGCGAAGCTGGTCAAGATGTGGGAGAGGATCGGAACAAAGCGCGTGGAACCCAAGGACGCACTCGACACGTTTCGCCTTCTTCGGGCGATCGAGACGGCAGAACTGAAAGAGCGGCTTGAAGTGGTTCTTAACTCCAAAAACTCGGGCGAAGTTGGGGCGCAAGCTCTAAAGCAGCTCGAGAGTTTGTTTGGTGCAGAGGATTCAGCGGGGACGGAATCGGTGGCTGAAAGCCTTCAGCTATTTGAAGATCCCAGCACCGTCAAAGCAAGTTGTGCCGCTCTTGCAATGGATTTGATTAAAGCGCTTGACCCGCCAATTGCGGCCATGTAGTTGGCGGAGCAGGGCAAGATTCACGGAAGCTTCAGTCGGTTGGCCTGTCGCGAGCCGCTGTATCGGGTAAGCCGTGCTAACCCTTAGGCTTCGGCCTTTTGCCGCGCTCGATGTAGGTGATGAGGTCTCGATCGGGCTGGTAGGGGGGGCTGGGTGGAATCTTCGGCTCTACTGGGCCGGCATCTCCGGAAGGCCTTTCGATTGCAGGATCTGTTGGTGGCTTCTGTTCGGTCATGCTGGATACACCTCCCTCAAGAGATTACATCTACTCCAAGCAGTGCGGCGGATACCATCAGCAAGAGCACAGCCAACTTCAACATGCCCGCCTTCCTGGCATTGATCAGCGCCGCTTCCTCGCTCATCTCCAATTGGCTATCGAGAAGACGGAGCGCGGTGAAGGCTGAGTCGGCTCTTAGATACTTCTCACGCAGTGAT
>JBHELT010000080.1:0-4771 GCA_046262935.1 Actinomycetota bacterium
GCCTAATGCCGCAACGCCCTGCACCATCCCTGCCTAATGCCGCAACGCCCTGCACCATCCCTGCCAAATGCCGCAACGCCCTGCACCATCCCTGCGTAACACCGCAACGCCCTGCACCATCCCTGCGTAACACCGCAACACCCTGCCTGACAAGGCCCCCTTTTAGGGGGCCTTGTCGCGGGAAAGTCAAGACTTGTTTCCCGGCTTCATCGGCCTATCATCAGTAACAGGAGAGTGATACCCACGCCCGACTAGCCACGGGAGGCATGCTCAGGCCTTAGGTCTTGGGCTTAGGAGTTGAGGACGCTTGGTAATCGCTCTCCTCTCGCGTTCGGTGCCGTCGCTGGCCAGTGCAACACTGCGACCGGTAGGGAACCTGGCGCCATGAGCGAACCTTTTGGCTCAGCCTCTATCTGGTGTTGCCGGCGAACTTCTCCGCTGGTCCATGGGATCGCTCAGGTTGATCGTTTGATTGGTGGCTCTGCAACCTGCGAGCAACTTGCCTGCCGAATCGAAAAGTTGCGCCTCGGCGAAAGTGACTCGCCGCGTCTTATGAACCACTTGGCCGACTGCACGCACCAGTCCTGGGAACGTCGGCCGATAGAACTCGGTTCGAAGGTCAGCCGTCAAGAAAACCTCGTCGGTGTTCAGTAGTGTCCACGTTGCGCCCCCCATCGCGGTGTCGAGGACGGCGGTCACCATCCCGCCGTGAACGATCCAGCCTTCCCCGGCTTGGAACGCGTGATCGGTGGTTGGTTCCCATTCCATCACGCACATCCCGGGACCGATCTCGGTTCTTCGCCACTTGAGGTAGGACCAGATACCGGGATACTCGGGTCTAGCTTCTCCCCCGCGCAAACGGTCCCACCGGCCCGACTCCTCGAGCATCTCTTGATATCGCGAACCAGTGATGAACGTTTGCACTACACGAGCCTAGCCGAAGACCGCTAGCCAAACCTCCGGCGAACCACGGTCCAGCCGATCCCCATAGCCGTGGCCAACAACAATACGGCCGCGACATCAACCGCGACCCTTCGTTGGTTCTGTATGCCTTTCACTTTCAAGATCGGTTCCGCGACCTGCCGGGGGCGGTGGACGACGAGCGTTGGGTCAGGTGAGAACGAAACGTCCGGCTGGGCATCTGCTGGCGCAGGGCTAGCCGACACCGCGTGAGCACCTAATGGCGCATATTTCTTCGGAGCGTTTCGCGAACGCGACTTCTTGGTGATGGGTCCATCGATGTGAATGATGGCTCCGTTGGAATTGCAGTCATCGGCCGGACATCCGAGCCCGACCGAGCCATCATATGTTCCACCGGGACTGACCCCAGTTACCGCGATCGTATAAACGCCGCGCTTTCGCACATACACAGAGACGTCTTGAACATGCCCTCCATTCGTAGCGGAGCCGATCAGGCGTCCGCTGGGATCATTCACATACAAAGAAAGGTCTGTTAGATCGGCGTTCTCAGGATGGATGATGTGGACCTTCAGCCGTCCCCCAGCGGTGGGGGCCTTGACCCAGACCTTGCGAACGTCGCAGATGTTCATCTCAGCGCCCGAACAGGTGAACACCGGGTTGATATTCAGGCCCTGGCCTTGCCATACATAAGACCCTGTAGGGGCGACGGCACCATCGAACGTGCCCGGAGACGGGTCGGGATCTGGCGGCGGAGAGATCACAAGGCTGATCGAGCCTGAGTAGTGCGAATCGGATGCTGAAAATGGATCGACCGCGACGGTATAGACACCGGAGTCTTTGACCGTGATATCGATCGATTCGGTGCTTCCCGACCCTGCGGATGACGCAATGCTGCGGCCCTTTGGATCGAAGAGGTACAGGTCGAAGTCGGCATTCTTGTCATCGGAGTGGATGGCCACCTTCATCTCGGTCTCCCCGATCGGAAGTTGAACCTTCATGGCGCGGCTGTCGCACTTGGGATCCTTGGTCGAAGAGCAATCATCGCCGTTCAGTCTCGAACCTAACGTGGGGGCCTCGCGAGTGAATGGTCCCGCGTTCCAACTGAAAGTTGGCGAGTCGGCCCCGATGTTTGCATTGACTTTGGGTGAGCGCAAGATGCCGAGTTCGCTGCCGATAACGAATTCGCAACTGGATGAAGCGTCATCGGATACAACGCCAGCGGTCACGAGGCCGGTGTGAGCCGAGTGCCGCGTTGTGAAGATCATATTGCTGAGCCCGTCGCCATCGGTGAAAGGTTTGAGACCCGCAGAACTCATGTCGGAGTTCGAGATCGAAATCGCGATCCTCGACTGCACCGTGTCGAATGCTCCAGTCGCAGAACCCAATTCCATACGAACTTGATCGAGCTGACCAAAGGTGAAAAGTCTCTGTCCGGTCGGGTCGGCATAGGCTTCGAGGTAGTAAGTGTTGCCATTGTGATCGAATGTGAACATCCACGAATCAGGCGCCGGTTCACTTGACAAACCCGACAGATCCGCAACAAAGATCCGCGCGCTCAGCGAATGGGTCGCCTCATCGAAATGAATATCGGCTTTCGTTATATCGAGGGCAGGGTCATATGGGGGAATGTCGGTTGGAGACGCCGAGCTAGGTAACAGTTCCACCAAGTACGTGTCACCCCGCGTATCAGTAGCGACCGTGTTCCCTTCACACCTCGCGTCGGTCAGCTGAGTGGGCGTTGCGCTCGCGGCGTTCAAAGTGATGCCGTGTACTTTGGCAAGGGCTGCCTTGGCATCGATCAGGCCATGTCCCTTGTCGAAGGAAGTCACAGACGCGGGATCGTTCGGGTCGGCCTCGTATGAACCGCCAGCCGTGAATCGATACGCCGTTTCTTTGATGATAGTTTCCACCTGGCCGGGTGACAGGTTCGGGTTAGCTTGGAACAACTGGGCCACGATGCCGCTAACCATCGGAGTCGCCATAGACGTGCCGCTGATGGTTCCATAGTCGGGGTCATCGTCGTCCGGCCCTCCTCTGCAGATCGCTAGGTACGCACGACAGGCGGAGGTTATGTTCGTTCCCGGAGCCGAGATATCGGGGTAGGTATCAGGTCGCCCCTGCATGCCTCGCGAAGATGATGAGTCCAATGAACCATCACGCGTTCCCGAATCGGCATCATCGTAATTGGCGACACCGATTACTCCGGGTGCCGGGTTCTCGGCGTACGGACTGGAGACATTGCTCGTTCCATCACCGCCGTCGTTACCGTTGGCGAAAGTTACAACAACACCTTGCGACACCAGCAACGTCTCGAGCTGCGACACCAGATCGTCGGGGTTGAATTCACCGCCGCCCACAAGTCCCCATGAATTGCTGGCGACTCGGATGGGGGGACAATCTGCAGTCGGTGTTCCGCACGGCGCTGAATGATGTTCCAAGACCCAGTTGAGTCCGGCCGCGCCACCGTAGATGGAAAGAGATAAACCAACAGAAAGGTCTACGAGCTTCGCGCCCGGCGCGGTCCCGCGAAGGTGCTTGCCTGCTCCTTCGACGGGATAACCCGCAGCGATTCCATTCACATGAGTGCCGTGGCCCCCAAGCGAGATGGTGTCGGAATCGGGAACCTCGACGAAGTATCCGTCTCGCGCGTAACCGGGGGAGCCTGCGCACGGAGAATCCCCTGGTGCGCCGCAGATCAACTTCAGATTGCGAACCACTTTGGAGTGACCATCTTTGTTGAACATCGGATGCGTTCCGTCGACGCCCCCATCTATCACGGCGATGGTTATCCCAGTGCCATCCACCCCTGGGATATCAGTGGAATCGACACGGAATCCTGAAAGAGCTTCGTCATCGCGCGTGGCCTTGTGAGCCGTGTCGAGGAACAGCTTCATGGGCCGGTCTGCTTCGATGCGGGTCACCTGGGACTGATGGCGCAGTCTTTCGATCTGATCCGAGGTCCCCAGCGCGTATGCGATGTTGACCCGGCGGAACTCCTGCACGAGTTTCATACCGCTAGCTGAGATGGCGTTGGTGGCGCCGCTGATCGATTTGGAATGAACGAAAACGCCGACGGTTGTCCCGTCCGCGACACTCGAGAGTTCCTTGGAGACGAATGCGTCAACCTTGGTGGCGGCGTGATCATCGCTGGTAGCTTGGAACGATCCCATCGCGAAAGGTGCGAGCAGAAGCGAAGCCATGGCGACGGCTGGTATCCCAACTCGCAGGTTCTTCATCTTCAAGGTCTGATCGCGCCTTTCCAGCTATTCAACTGCCCGGTCGCGCTCCCCGTTACGCATAAGTTCCAGCCTCATTATCCTCGGAACGGGCATTTCGGGCGCTCCGGCCAAAGATTAGACTGGCACCTCGAATCATTCGACAGGAGAAACGATATGGCCACCGAGACGGCAACCTTCAACCGAACTTCAGTCGAAAGATTCAGTGACAAGCTGAGGGGTCGAGTTGTGACGCCCGCCGACGGCACCTATGAGGAGGACCGTCGCATCTGGAACGGCTCGATCGACCGGCGGCCAGGACTCATCGCCTACTGCGCCGACTCCGATGATGTCGTTGCTTCGGTGCGATTCGGCCACGAAGCAGGGGCGCTTACCGCGATCAGAAGTGGGGGCCACAGTTTCCCCGGTCAGTCACTTTGCGACGATGGTTTGGTCATCGACCTTTCGATGATGAAACAGATCGATGTTGATATGGATTCAAAGACCGTGCACGTTCAGGCCGGCGTACTTTTGGGTGAACTCGACCGGGCGACTCAACCGTTCGGTATGGCCGTTCCGGCAGGGATAGTCACTCACACTGGCCTGGCCGGTCTGACTCTCGGGGGCGGGATCGG
>JBHELT010000081.1:0-7742 GCA_046262935.1 Actinomycetota bacterium
GCCCTGGTGCAGGCTGGAGTTGCCATCAAGATGACCAGGCTGACAGCCGCCACCCAGTGCCGGGTCCGATGTGGGGACCCCCTGCGAGCTAGTAGCTGTTCCACGGGCGGTCTGTGGCTGCGCATGACTTAACCTCCGGCCTATCAAGCTACCGCGGGCTGCTGCCCCCTCCCCGGATTGCGGAATCACTTTGAACTACAAAGTGTACCAATAGTTAACAAACTCAACAGTTTTACGCGCTCTGGGACTCCAAGAAGTCCAGGTGGATGGTGCCTAACTCCTCGCCCGCATCTTCCTGCAGGAAATGGTTGGCGTCGATAACCGTGATCTCGGCCCCCAATCGCTCGGCCAAACGGTGTCCTGTTTTAGGGGGCACGAACATGTCACCACTGCCCCATACGATCCGCGTCCGCCCACCGGCCACCTTAGGGAAAACATCCATGTACGGCTCGAACATCTCGAAATCTAAAGACCTGTACATCTGGAGTTTGGCTGCACGGCGTTCCTCAGAAGCAACGCTTTTCCAGTATTCGTGCAAAGAGTCATCGCCGAGTGGGTTCGCGACGGTAGCCGACAACAATCCAGCGAAACCCTCCTTGGTCATCGCACCGATCGACTCTTCGCCGATCCCGGGCTTCCGCCATTCGGCGGCGAACGCATGCCAGCGATCTTTGGAATCGAAACTCGTGTCTGTGACCAATAGTGACCTTACCTTCTCGGGGTTCTCGCAGAACCACGGAAGTCCGATCAAACCTCCCCAATCGTGAACGGCGAGATGAACAGGCGCGATCTGCAGCGCATCGATGAACTCGTTGACCCATCCAACGAGTTCGCGCCAACCGTGAGGCCCTTTCATCAGATCAGAGTCGCCGAAGCCGGGCAGATCGGGGGCGATGGCTCTAAATCCCGATGCGACCTCTGCCATGGGCTTTCGCCATAGGTAACCAGACGTTGGGAACCCGTGGAGATAAAGAACTGCCTCGCCGTCGCCGCTTTCGCGGAAAACGACCTTGCGACCCATAACATCGATCGCATCGGTATGTATGTCTTCGAAACTCAAAGCGAGAGGCTCTTGGCGATGATGTTTCGATGAACGTCGGAAACGCCTTCGACGATGTTGAACATGCGCGCGTCACGATAGTAGCGCTCGATAGGGAATTCCTTGATGTAACCGTAACCCCCAAAAACGCGAAGACAAAGGTCGGTGACCCGCAGCACCATCTCGGTCGCATATAACTTGGCCATCGATGCTTCCCATGTGGGATCGCGATCTTGATCGTAGAGCCACGCCGCCCAATATGCGAGCTGCTTGGCGGCTTGTATGTCGAGCGCCGCATCGGCGAGTTTGTGTTGAACAGCTTGAAAGTCTTTGATCTTTCGCCCGAATGCTTCGCGCTCGGAAACGTAGCGGCGTGCAACTTCGAGCGCAGCCTCTGCCACTCCGATCGAGCCGCCGGCAACAACGATGCGGCCCCCATTAAGCGTCTTCATAACGCGCTTGAACCCGCCGCGCTCAGGGCCAAGCAGGTTCTCATCGGGGATCTCTACATCGTCGAGCATGATCTCACCGATCTCGGAAGAGTAGTGGCCCATCTTTTCCATCCGACGCGACGAATCGAATCCGGCGGTCCCCTGTTCGACGACGAACAAAGCCATCCCATCGATGCCTGCTTCTTTGTCGACGTAAGCAACGATGATCGAAAGATCGCAGAAAGGCCCGTTGGTGATGAACATCTTCGTACCGTTAAGGACCCAGCCAGACGAGGTCTTCTCGGCAGTCGTTCTGATGCCGCGAACATCGGACCCCGCGCCAGGCTCTGTGAGGCCGAAGCAAGTTATCTTCTCGCCTGCCAAGATGGGCCTTAGCCAGCGGTCGATCTGCTCGGAGTTGCCCGAGGCGAATATCGGATAAGAGCCCAAGTGCGACGAAACCGACAAACTCGACGCGATCCCTGCACAGACGCGCGACAGTTCCATGCGAAGGGTCATCTCGGCAAGCATCCCGGCTCCGGCGCCTCCAACGTCCTGCGGATAACGCAGCCCTAGGAACCCATGCCTGCCTGCGATCGGGAACAGCGAAACAGGCGTTCTTTGCTCGTTTTCTGCCTCTTCGACCAGCGGACCGATCTGTCTTTCAGAAAAAGAACGGACAGATGCCTTAAAAGCGACCACTTCGTCAGGAAGATCGAAATCCATAAGCAGGAATCCTATCTGTGACGACGAATACTTTCTGTGGCAGGCTCACCGTAACAAGGACACGACGCGTCCGTTCATCTATTCAAGTACTTAGAGCGTTCGAAACGAACCGAACGCCGGGGGGAAAGGACGTCGATAGCTTTGGAACGCCCATCTGCCGATCTCACTATGACTGAAGAGCGCTGGCCACACATAGACGAAGAACGACTCAAAGAGTTGTGGGGGCAGTACGCGCCCTCATTCTTGAAGGTCGACGACGTTGACCGCGATCTGGTTCTGGTTCGCGATGCCTTCTTATCGTGGCTCTGGATCAAGGGCATCGATCTTGGACCGATCCGTCCGGCGCGACTCGGCCCCCGAGCGCGCATCGATAGCGTGCGACTCACTCGCCGCGGCCCCGAGGCCGAAACCGAAGTCAACGTTTCTCTTCGCGACATGCACGCCGGCGCGCGAAGGATCGGATCGGCGATCCCAGAAGAGATCACTCGTCTATCAGCAGAGGCAACGCTGGAGGCGATGAACACATTGCTCCCCGTTGTTGGCTTCGCATTGGAGCAGGTATTCACCATCGGGTCACCAAGCACCGACCTTGCGCCCATCGCCATCGTCGTTGTACGCGAACCATCGGGCAGAAGTCCTGACCGCTACGTCGGGGCTTGTCCGATCAACGCCTCGGTTCCAGAGGCTGCTGCCAAAGCAACTATGGCGGCGATCAACCGTCGTGCCGAGTACGCCGCGGGTCTGATCGATGGCGGTGAAAGGAACCTCTAGCCGACCTCAGCTAGACCGTTTCGGATAACGGCCTGACCCTCCGGATTCAAAGTCTCGAACCCAAACATCTCACGCCCATCCCTCGAACCCTCGCTCCAGCCACGGGTAGCGATGGTCTGACCGGGGAACACTGGCTTCGAGAAACGCACCTTCAATCTCTTGAGGCGCGACGGATCTTGGTCACACACCGCATCGAGTACAGCTTTGGATGCGAATGCCATGGTGCACATCCCGTGAACGATGATCCCCGGAAGTCCAGCGATGTTCACCGCGAAATCTTTGTCAACGTGTATGGCGTTGTGATCGCCCGATGCCTCTGCATAGCGATAGGTCTGGTCGTCATCGATCTTCTGGATCGTCTCGAACAAGATCTTGGGCTCTTCGGACTGGGTGCCGGGGGGTCTGGCTCCTGACGATGTGCCCCTGATGAACATCAAACTGCGTACCTCGGCGGCAAGCACACCAGACTGATTGGTGAGCTTGGTGGAGACGGTGAATGTTTCGCCTGTCGCCTTCTGCTCAACCGACTCCAATGTTCCCTCGACCGTCAGAGAGTCCCCGGCGCGGATAGGGGCATGCAACAGATGGTCCTCTTCGCCATGAACGAGCAGTGCGATGTTCGCGCCCAATTCTTCGTCGAAGAAAGCGTTGACCATCACCAGGCCCGTTGGCACTATCGGAAAGGCCGGTGGGGCAACGGCATCGGGGCCCCGGAACTTAGGGTTGTCTTCATTGGTTGCGTCTGCGTATTTAGCGATCGCCTCGGCGGTCACCTCGTAGGTTGCTGTTGGATATACCTTGCCGGCAAGATCGAGATTGAGTCCCACGGTCCTTCTCCTTGCTATCTAGTGGCGTGAACCGGCTAGGCCGCTTCCAAACGCCCAAGGATATTCCTACTGATAACCACCCTGTTGATCTGGCCGGTCCCCTCGAAGATGTCGTACACCTTGATGTCGCGATACCACTTCTCAACCAGGTGCTCGCGCGAATAACCCTCGGGCCCCATGATCTCGATAGCCCCTATACATGCCCTCAGAGCCGCCTGGGGTGCATACGCCTTGGCCATCGAAGCCTCTTTAGAGTTGGGGATGCCTGCATCGGCCATCCATGCGGCCTTGCGGCAAAGCAGCCGCGCGGCGTGAAGTTCACGCTTCATCGTGGCGAGCCTCAACTCGACGTGCGGGCGCCTGCGGGAATGGGCAGGCACCTCTTCGGCTGCCCACTCGGCAACGAACTCGAAGGCGGCCCGACCGATGCCTGTTGCCATAGCGGCAACGGTCGGTCGAGAAGCATCGAAGGTTTTCATGGTCCCCTTGAAGCCCGACTTGGGCAGCAGGGCATCTTCGCCGCCAAGGATGTTATCGAATGGTACGCGGCACTCGTCGAAAACCAGCTCGGCCGTTTCAGATGCGGTGAGGCCAAGCTTCTTTTCGATCTTTCCAACGCGCATCCCCGATGTGCCTTTCTCGATAACGAAGAGTTTCTGACCCTCGCGCCCAAGGGACTTGTCGATCGTCGCATTCACAACAAGCACGTCGGCTCGCGCCCCGTTGGTGCAAAAGACCTTCGTCCCGTTGATGACCCATTGGTCGCCATCGCGAGTTGCAGTGGTCTGCACATTGGAAACATCGGAACCAGCTTGAGCTTCGGTTACTGCGAGTGCGCCGAACCTCGGCTCGTCACCAGTGAACACATCGGTCAGGAAGCGCTTCTTCTGCTCATGCGTCCCTGCCGCGATGATCGAAGGTCCGGCAAGGCCGGGGCCAGGGATGTTCAAGATCATCGCCGCATCGCCCCAAGCCAGTTCTTCTGAACCGATGACCGAAAGCATGTTGCCGATCCGCTCTTTGGGCTCTACGCCGTCGTTGTCTTCGGGCGCGATGCTCGCGCGGTTGCCCGCGATCTGGCCGAGCATCTGGATGACGTGGGGTTCAACCTTGCCGTTTTGATCTGCCTCGCGGGCCAAAGGACGAAGCGTCATCTCGGCGAACTGATGCACGAAGTGCTCGATGCTATTTAGAGTGTCGTTCAATCCAAAGTCGATCATGTCAAAGCGCCCCTGTCTTCGCTGTTTCCACCGAAACGGAATGAACGTGCCCCAAACACGTCGCCGACCATAGAACTCGAGTCCAGGGTCGCCAGGGTTAGCGCGTCGCGGTACCAAAGTTCTTGAGGATGGTCTCTCATGTAGCCGTGGCCGCCCAGTATCTGCACGCCGTCGTCTGCGATGTTCACTGCGCTGGTGACGGCATGACCACATGCGCTCATCACCATCGACTGCGCGTTCACGTCACCGCTGTCTACCGCCGCGGCTGCTTCCCACACCAAAAGACGCGAGGTCTCAAGGTCCATCGCACGGTCCGCGATCTTGAAAGCGATGGCTTGGAAAGCACCGATAGGTCTGCCGAAAGCCGTTCGTTCTTGTGCGTAGCGGGTCGCATATTCCAAAGATGCCCGCCCAAGACCGATCGCGATCGCAGCATCTATCAGCTTCACACGAAGAAGGGCCGGCATGATCTCTGCTCCAGCCGCTCCGATCCTCGTGGCGGCGGCCACTTGGTCGAGGGTGACCTTGAAAGTCTTGGCTCCTCTCAGTCCTAGCTTGTCCTCAGGCATCAACACGATGTCGGCCTCTTCAGGGATGAGCCATAAAGAAGGCTCCTGGTTCATACGAACGACAGCCAATCGCACAGAACCAACTTCTGCATTCACGACCGCGTACTTAGTGCCAGAAAGCTTGCCATCCTCGGTCGCGGTTGAATCGAGCAAAGAGACATCGCTTCCTGCGTCTCTTTCCGCCAGAGCAACGCAGCCGCGCGCTCCTTCGGCGAATCTCGGCAAAAGCTCGGCCCGCTGTTGATCGGTGCCGCCGATGTCTATCAATGTCGCCGCGGCCCCCGAATACAACACTTGGAAAGCCACAGCGGGGTCGCCCCAGGCGATCTCCTCGGCGATGATCATGCTGGTCACCGTGTCGAATGTTCCCTGGCCCCCGAACGGCTCTGGCAAGGGGACTGCTACCCCCATCTCGAACAACTGCTTATCGATCCGCTCGACCACGGCGCCAGCCTCTTCACACTCCCTGGCGGCCGGACGTATCTCGCTTTCTGCGAAGTCATGCAGCGCATCGGCAATGGCCTGCTGCTCGTCGGTTGGTTTCAGATCCATGGACCCCTCCTAGGTGACGCACTGGAATCTTGACCCGTGGGTCAAGATTCCAAACCATTTATAGCACGTAACATTCGGCCTCATGAGTTCGATGAACCTGAGTGAGGCGAGGCGGATCTGCCTTGCGGCGCAAGGCTTTGGTGCCAAGCGCTCCGTGGGCCCACGAGGCGCCGGAATCGGTGCCTTAGAAGGGCTTGTGAAACACCTGGGGGTCGTCCAGATCGATTCGGTCAACGTCCTAGCGCGGGCGCACCACATGCCTGCCTTCTCACGGCTTGGGGTCTATGACCGATCGCTTCTCGATGTCCTTGCGTATCGCGATCGCAAGATCTTCGAGTATTGGGGGCACGCCGCCTCTTACCTTCCCATCGACCTTTTCCCGTACTTCCGCTGGAAGATGACACCGTCGGCGCGCACGGGGGCCGAAGGCCGCTGGCTCGAATGGGCGAATAACAACAAGGCCTACATCGATGCCGCATACGAACAGGTCAAAGAGCGCGGACCGATGGCCGCGTCCGAACTAGCCGACCCAGGGCAACGCAACAGCAAATGGTGGGGATGGGCGATCGGCAAGACCACGATGGAGTACCTGTTCCTCAGCGGAAAGGTGATGGTTTCGAACAGGCGCAACTTCGAACGCCTTTATGACCTGACCGAAAGAGTGATCCCCGAACCGATCCTTGATGCGTTGCCCCCAACAGAACACCAGGCGCGCAAGCATCTGTTGACCATTTCTGCCAAGGCCCTTGGCGTTGGGACGCTAAGGGACTTCACCGATTACTTCCGTTTGGCCTTCACCAAGAGTCGGAGCGCGTTCATGGAACTGGTCGAAGAGGGCACATTGCTGCCTGTCGAAGTCGAAGGCTGGACCGAGAAAGCGTGGATGTACCCGGGCATCAAAGCGCGGCCGCCTCGCATGAGTTGCTTGGTGTCGCCGTTCGATCCTTTGGTCTGGGAACGGGCCCGTACCTCACGCTTGTTCGGGTTCGACTACAAGATCGAGATCTATGTCCCGGCTCCCCAACGCAAATACGGTTATTACTCATTGCCTTTCCTCATGGGCGAAAGGATCGCCGGAAGGGTGGACCTGAAAGCGGACCGCAAGAACAAAACACTGCTCGTTCATGCGGTCCATGCCGAACAAGATATAGACCCAGTTGAGCTATCTCAGAAGCTTGCGGTTGAACTGGCGCGAACACGAACGTGGCTCGGCCTTGAGAACATCTCGGTCGTGGCGGCTACCAAGTTGGCGCGCTCGCTCAGGTCGGAAATCGCGGCTTCAACCGACTAGTTTGCGCAGGCCCTCTTCATCGAGCAGTTCGATCCCAAGTTGTTCGGCCTTGGCTAGTTTGGAACCTGGACTTTCACCAACAACCACATAGTCAGTTTTTTTCGAAACACTAGAGACGACTTTGCCCCCGGCTTGCTCGATCAACGCTATGGCTTCATCGCGGCTCATGTTCTCGAGGCCCCCGGTCAGAACGAATGACTTGCCCGTTAGGGGGCCTTCGGGAACATCGGCGACGTCTTCATCGAAGCGAACGCCTGCGATGCGAAGCTTCTCGATCACCGCACGGTTACGATTCGACGCGAAGAACTCGTGGATG
>JBHELT010000082.1:0-22937 GCA_046262935.1 Actinomycetota bacterium
GGTCACGGCCTCGGTCGACGCACCGCCGCCACCTCCGCCACCACCACCGCCCCCACCGCCCCCACCGCCCGAGAAACCGCCGCCGGAACCTGAAGAAGATGACATCGAAGAATGAGCGGCGGCCGAGAATGAGTTGAACGAAGAACTGAGTGCTCCTAGATCCGGCGCCATGGATCCTGATGCGCTGTAGAACCACAACGGATACAAGCCGCGCCCATTGGTGCGCTGATACTCCGGACTCAACTTCTGCATCGTTTTGACAACCTCATCGGCAACGCCAAGCACAACCGCATACACCAGGTAGCTCTCCCACATCGTTAAGGCTTCAACGGTTGCGTGTTTCATTTCCGAGAAGTCGAGTAAGAATCGGCGGAGGGCGTTCCACTCGGCGAACTGCGTTGCCCCCTTTTTTGATCTGCGCTTGATGGTTGGACTGATCCCAAGCTGTATCGCTCCGCCGATGAGGGCTGCGACTCCGCCCAGGATGTGGATGCCCTGCGGGTCTTTCGCGCCAAGGACGATCAACCCGACCCCTGCGAGGGCCACTAACGCTCCAACGAGGAAGTTGAGGATCATCATGGCTGTGCTCTTCTTCTCGATCCAATCTTCGGCGTCGGCGCGCGTCTTGACCGAGGCTTTGAACTCGCCGAACCAGGTGGCGAAACTGGAATGTGACTTGACATACGAAGACATGTCGGTGTCGGTGACCTTACCGTCTTCACCGACAGTCTCGAAGGCCCACGTTATCAGCATCGATTCGAAATCGGCGAGGGAACCGTCTACCGGCTTGACTCGTTCGAACAGATGGATCTTCTTGTCGCGGAAGAGGTGATCCTCGGTGGTTTGCGTGATCCTCAGATATCCGCGCCGCGCGAGGTCCATGAAAGTCGCGGTCATGTCGTCAACGGTTGTCCGGCCGAACCTGAAGATCAGGCCCGCAACCGCGGGAGGATAATCCTGCGGGATCTCGCGCACGTAGTCGCCGACATCGATGTCGTATTCCTTGCCATACCTGAAGAACAGAACCATGGCCATGGCGATCGCGAAGATGCCGAGCGCGACGCCGACGATGAGACCCAAGATTTCGAGGGCCTTCGCGCGTGCTCGTCTTGCATTGGCCTGCTTTGCGAACCCTGCCTCTTCCTTGCCTGCGTCTGTCAAACGCGCTCCGGAGGAGCGAGGTGCCTCGGGCACCAAACTGCTTGGGAACAAAGCCCTCACCTCGAGAAACGTTCGCGGCGGCACGATGGGTGCGGTCGCTTGGATGTGTGTTGCGTCGAGGGCATGGATCTCCCCAGAAAGGGGGCCGTGAGCGAACACTTTCATCTGGGGGAACGTGGCGCCCGGTGGGGGAAGCGCGATCGAAACGCTTACGTCGTTGGAATCGACATCCCACCCCGAGCCTATGAACTGCCAGTAGAGCTCCGCGGTGTCATCCCACTGTACGACCGCCCTTTGAACTCTGTAACGCAGCGTGAAGGTTCTATCTTGGTTAGACGACCGGTGATACCAAGTAACACGCAGGGCGCCGTTGGATGGATCGACATGGAATGTGTTGGGCGTTCGGATGGGATCCCTGTCGGCCTCGGTTGCGAGCCGGTACTGTTGCTCGTCTTCAGACACTGAGATGTTGGTGTAGTCCCATCTCGCGGACGTGGTCAGGTCGACGAATGCTCTGCTGAAACTTCCAACAAAGTGATACGTCCTGTCTTCGGAGATGTCCATCGACCCATCAGGACTCACGATCGCGGTGATGCGTACATGCGAGAAGTTGAAACTCTTGGTTGTTGCTGATGCAGTGCCGGACCCGATAGCCATGGCGCAGCAGACGATCAGCAGCATCAAGCCGCACTTTGGTCCTGTCCATGACCTGTTCACGCTTGGTCGTCGAACCTCTTGAGCAGGCGCATCGTGAACTCGAAACATCGGTCGAGTGCTGCTTCGTCGAGGTTGTCGTAGGTGTCAGTTGGCCAATGCCAGTTCGGTAGAGTCCCCTGATTGGTCAGCGCCATGATCGACATCACTTCGAAGCCTTGGAGCGCGGCGGCGTCGGTATCGAGTCCCGCAGTTCGCCATTCGCCCGATGAGGCCTCGAGGGCAGGGGCGTCATCGGCTACCGATCCTGCGAGCCGCACCAGGGTGTGGCCGGCTTCAACGGGACTTAGCATCCCCGATCGCGTGATCACCTTAAGAGAAGTTTCAGGCCCGGCTACGCTGTCTAGACCTACGAAGCAGGCGTCCTCGAGTTCATTGGAGTGTCTCTCGAGGAATGCCTGCATGCCGATCAGGCCCGACTCTTCGCAGCCCGTTACCAGGAACCAAACCTCTGTGTTCGCGAGTGGCTGGGCAGCAAGTTCCTCGGCAACGGCGAGAAGGACTCCAACCCCACTTGCATCGTCATTCGCCCCATCTACATCGATGCCGCGTGCTTCGCGTTCGATCAAGAGTCCCAGGGTGGTTCCGAGCACCGGAGCGGCGATGGCGCAAATGGATCGACGCAGAGCCCGAGGCATCAACCATGCCGCGGTCGCGGCGATCGCGGCCCATGTTCCCTTCAAGACATTGCCTCTGAACTCGGGGGCGTTCTTCGGTGAGAATGCGAGACCGCTTCGCGATGAATCGACATGCGCGGTTAGTACCAAACGGGCGACGGGGGCCGATGTGGATGTGGCGACAGCAAGGATGTTCTGAGAAGCCTTCCGGGAAAGTGATCGCGAAACCGGTCGCCACCTCCCGGTGTTCTCGCCGACGTATGCCGCAAGGGCTGCGGCACTGATGGCGGATCCCAGGAGCCGGGATGGTTTCTTGCGTGTACCCATCAATGTGCCACCGAACAGGGCCGCCACGATGGGGATGTAGATATCCGAGAATGTTCGGGGACCCCCAAAAGGCTCGGTGCGCGTTTGATAGCCCACCTGCTCTAGCACCTCCGCGCAGTAACGCGCTGCGACGGCCTCTGAAGACGAAGCCGGTGGCCGGGGGCCGATCTCTACCGCGAGATGATGTACATGCTTGGCGGCACTCGATGATCCCTTCACAGTACGGTCACCGAATCGATCCGCCACCCTTTTGTGGTCTTGACCAACGTGAGTTCGATGCGGTTACGTTCCGTCTCGGGCTGTGGTTTGGAAGAATTGGAGACAGTCTTATCGACCACGACGAAAGCCGTTGCAGCATCGCCATTCAGCGACTCGACGTTCACCGATGCAACCTGGCCCCTTGAACTTGCCTTCGTTTCGTCGAGCCGCCTTGCGAACGCGCCGCCGCCCGAGATATCAGCGAACTCCTTGCGGAACTTCCCCGTGGACAGAGCCTGAACCCGCTTGTCGTATGAGCCATCGGAGTAAGCGTAAGTTGTCAGTTCGGTGACGAACCGTTTTGCGGTCGATGCGACATCAGCGCTTTCTTGTTTCGAAACCGTGCTTAGGAATAAGCGGTACGACGTGAATCCAACGGCAGCTGTGGCGACCACAGCCCAGAAAACCAGGAATGCGACCCATGTCCTTCGCGCGGGCCTGCTGACCATCGATGAGGTCGTGGCAGTTGTTCCATCCGCCTCTTGCGCTTCGGCTTCCATCACGGTCCTGTCTCGTAGATCTTGGTCCATGACGGATCGATATGTTCATCGGCGCCGCCCTGGGGCGACGATTTTGTCACGGGGTGGGGTACTGCGTACGCGTGCGCGGGCGGATCGGCACCAGCGGGTTCGGGACTGCAGTTGAAAGTCGGTGATGGATCAGGATGGGTCGTGTCGGTTATCGGCTTCTCGGGCCGGTTGACGCCGATGTACGTGCACGCGGGCCCATCGCCCGAGCCATTCTGTACCAGATCGAACAAGAAGAAGGGGGCCTGGTAAGCCTCATAAACATCGGCGAAGAAGGGGCCGAGGTACTTGAGAGTCATGTCGAGGTCCGGCAGATAGGCATTTTCCAATCGCGTCACCGTTCCTAGATCAGAAACCAGAGCGTCGATCTGGGACTCGCGACTCTTCAGCAGCGCTAAGATCTGTGCGTCCAGGATCTTGGTCGAATCCAGTGTCTTCTCGAGTTCGGTGCGGCGCTTGGCGAGTGATGCCGATACCACCGCGAGCGATCCAGCCGCTGACACGAAATCGTCTTTGGCTGAGTCGAACGCATCTTGAAGCGATGCGGCTGCACTTATCCCCGACTTGATCTCGGCTTGCCTGCTCGCCCCTATCGCCGTCAACGTGTCGAGAGCGAGGAGGAGGTCCTTCAAGTCCTGGCCATGCCCTCGCAGCCCTTGCCCCAACTCGTGGATCACCCCGCCGAGGGCGTGAGGATCGACCGACTTAAGGACAGCATCCAATTCGCGCAGAAGGTCTTCGGTTTGGATGGGGATAGAGGTTCTCTCGATCGGAATGACGGCCCCCGGCTGCAAGGATGGCCCTCGGTTGGTTGTTGGTAGTAGATCTATGAACTGCTCACCGACTGCGCTCTTATAGAGGACGCGCGCCCTGATGCCGGCGGCGGGAAACTTAAATCGCGATTCGATGACCATGTCTATCTTCACCGCATGCTCGATGAGACTCATGTTGGCAACGCGACCAACCTGCACACCGCGGTAAGTCACTTCTTGATTGGTGAAGACTCCACCAGCCTCTGGGAATATGGCCGAGATGGTATAGGTGCTCCCGAAGACGGTTGGTAGTACCTGAACGGCGAGAACCGAGAACAAGAGTGCGGCCGCGACACCGAAGGCGATGGCATTTATGAGAACCCTTCTAGTGATCCTCATGAGTGCGGTCCCCAGATGAGATCGCGCAGCTTTGAGGGCGCGTTTTTCAACGAAGGCACCGACGAAGTCCCAACTCCATATGCGCGCGGGCCCGAGTTGGCATTCTCGGCGACGGTGTCGAGTTGCACGTACCAACCCGGGATCGCCTCGGGCCACTTCTGGGTGAATCGACTGAGCGCGCTAAGGCTCTGTTCGATCTCGTTGGTTCTTGTCATCACCTGATCCAGGACCGCCCGCAGATCTTTCAGTGCCCGGTCCGATGAGTCGGTCGTTGCCTGCGAGTACTGCGATGCCGCAGACGCGAACCGGCTGAGCGAATCGACTAAGCGGCCAAGATCCTTCTGCTGGTCTGAAAGGACCTGCGTTGCGCGCGCTGTGGAATCGATGGCCGAGCCAAGCGAAACCGGGTCGGCGCTCAGTGATGCGAACGCAGTGTTGAGATTGTCAACTGCGGTCGCGATCTCGCCTGAGTGCGGTGCGATCGTATCGGTGAGTGTTCGAAGGCGGGCGAACACATCACCCAAAGCCTGCTCCTTGCCGCGAACGATCGATGCGGCAGAACCCACGAAAGTTCCCAGATCGCCGACGTCGCCCCCTTCGAGGATGGATCCCAGCCTCTGCAGAACGTCATCGAGGCCGGGGACCCTGGCGGTGTGTTCAACAGGGATGACTTGCCCATTCGAAAGGCGTCCGTTCGAGGTTTCATCCGCAGGCACCGCCAGATCGATGAACTTCTCGCCGAGCAAAGACGTTGATCTGATCTCTGCCCTCACGTTTTCAGGGAGATCGGCTTTGCCATCGAGCATCAGGGTCACCTTTGCCTTGTAGCCATCGAGCCTTATCGATTCCACCCGCCCAACGCGAACATCCGAAGATTGAACATTGGCAAGCGCAACAAGACCTCCGACATCCTCGAAGATCGCGCTCACTCTCATTGCCTGTTTGTCCCGACCGCACCCCGTGATCGCAACGAGCGAGATGGCCGAGCAGATGACGAGCGAGGAGATCTTGCATCGGAAGTTCATCTGACTCTCCCTAACAGGTGAGCGATGGCTGCCCCGATGCGAACGAACCAGGATTCCGCCGAGTTAGTGAGTGCTTCTCGTCGGATGTGGGCCACTGGCTCTGCGATCGGGCCATCCCCAGCAGCGATGATCCTTAGAAGGGGAGGCGTCGTGACCGTCACCGATGGTTGCGGTGAAGGACCGAGGAGATCTGTCGGCGTTGCGGAAGGTTTTGGTACCGCAGATGTGAACGGTGACCGAGTTGCCGGGCTCGCAGCACCGGTCGACGTGCCCCTGAACAGCGGAAGCAGCGCACAAACGCTGGGGCACATTCCGTAATGCACGTCGCGGACATCGAGATGGGTGGGACCGGTGTTCTGTGAATCGCGGGGATGGCTTACGCCATCGGCGGAATGGGAGGGCCGACCCGACTCGTACTCTCCGCCATTTCCAAGTACGGGCAGCCAGTCGTTGGCCATTATCAAAGAGTCTTGATGCCGTAGGGCAGCCTGGGTAGTGTTCGACACGGTCGAAAGATCCGACTCGAGGTCAGATCGATGATCCCTTACCAACTTACCGAGTTCGGTGGTCAGGCTGGCCAGGTTAGACAGTGTTCCTTCCAAAGAAGATTGCTCTTGGGCGATCGCTCCAACCGAACGAGCAAGGTGGGTGCTAAGCGTTGCGATGTCAGAGCCTCGCGCCGACAGAGCCTCAAGGACATGAGTTAGGTGAACAACAACGCCATCGAGATGTATCGCTTTATCGGCGACGACTCCACCGATAGTTCCAGCACCACCCAGTGTCTTACTGAGGTCGCCTCCGGTGCCTTTCAGCGCATCGTTCAGATTGTTGATAGCGCTTCCAAGCGCACCCGGATCGGTCTTATTGCCGGCTTCAACTGCGTCCAGGAACTTCTTCAGGCTGGCGAGCAGATCATCGAGTTCCACTGGTATCGAGGTGCGTGAGGTGCCAATCACATCGCCGCTGATAAGCCGCGGACCTCCTTTATATGGAGGCGAGAGTTGTATGTATCTGTCGGATATCAAAGATATGGGCACGATGGTTGCGGTAGCGCGTTTGGGGACCCCGACGTTCGATGCGATCTGCATGACCACTCGGACCGATGTTCCTTGGGGCTCAACGCTGACCACCTTGCCGACTGCAACCCCCAGCACTCTGACGTCGGAACGAACGAAGAGTCCTATGGTCTTTTCGAAGTAAGCGGTTACCCGGTATGTGTTGTTTTCAGAACGCGGCGAGAAGGTAAGGCTGCTTATGCCCGCGAGCAAAAGGGCACTGATGGCGGTAGCCAGGACCCTCGAACGCGCCCTCATTTGGCGTTGGCCGAATCACATGAGACAGGATCGTTCGGTGGTGCCCCCGAACCGGTGATGCTTCCATTCACAGAATCGATGGATACGATGCAGATGTTGGCCCAGCGTCCGGTCCAGAAAACCCGACCGAAAGATTGGGTGGTTGGGCCGGCGAGAGCGATGGCTTTCTCTAGCTCACCGAGGTCTTTGTCGATGATGAGCAGCGTTGTGTGCAGATCCTTCAACACTGCATCGAGCTCGGGATGCCTATCTTTCAACAGTCCTGAGAGTGACCCTGTCAATAGATCAGTGTTGCGCAACAGATCCTGAACGATCGCTCTTCGGCGGTCGAGGACCTGAGTAAGTTTGTTGGCGTTCGACAGCAAGGTCTGGATCTGCGGAGCCGACGAATCGAGGGCCGCAAGCAAGTCATCACCCTTGGTTGCGAGTGCGGAGAGTGCGTCGGTCTGCGACGCTATGGCCGAGGTCACTTTGCCCGCACCGGCCAGGGCAGATGCGAGGTTTCGGCTCGGGTCGTTGGCAAGGTTGGCGAGAGCCCTGAAGCCCTCATTCAGTTGTTTAGCGTCTATCTCGGATAGGAGGCCCACGGTGTTGTTGGAGACGTCATAGACCTCGAATGGAACCCTGGTCTTCTCCAGACGGATCGTCGAGCCCGGTTCGAGTGGAGCGCCTTTGCCAGTGGCATCGATCCCCACGAACTTGGTTCCTAGGATCGTAGATAAGCCTATCTCTGCGGTTGCATCGCGAGGAATGATCGCTGAGTTGTCGATCGACATCGATACCAGAACACGATCCGATGCCAGGCGTACATCTTCGACCGTCCCGATCTTCACCCCTGCGACCCTTACCTCATTGCCAGCAGCGATCCCCGAGGCGTCGGAAAACTCCGCATCTAAGCGATAAGAATGAGAGACGAATGGGATCTTGTTGAGTCCGAACGCGAGCCCGAGCAGCAAACCGATGCCCGCCAGCGATGCGGCTCCGATCTTCAGCGGGTTCATCTCTCTGAACGAGATCAACGTTGGCCTCCATCCGAAAGGAGCGATGCGAGTCCGGGGTTTGGTTCCTTGGTCTGGGTACGAACGAAGTCGGCGGTGCTGGCGTGCGAAGTGACATCTGCGGCGCTGCATCCGGGTGAGCCAAGGGTGCAGAGCGAAAAGACATATAGGTTCGCCCATTCCCCGTAACCGGTGGCTCGGCTGGTGGCGCGCAGGGTGTCGTCGAGTCCTTGCGCGATCTGGTCAACGTCGGACTGATGTTTAACGACTATGTCGAGCAGAGTCTTGAGGTCGGATATGTCTTGGTCTAATGCTGGTCGGTTGCTCGAGATCAATCTTGCAAAATCGCGTGATGCGATATCTAGATCGATGAGCGTTTTATCGAAAGTTGAAGACTTCCCCGCGATCGTTGCTGTGATGTCTGAAAGATTCTTGATCAACGCCTGTAGGTTCTGGCGCTGATCAGAAAGTGTTGACGCCGTCGTTCCTAGCCCGCCTACCAATCCTGACAGTTGGGTGTCGTGTGAGGCAAGAGTCGAAGTGGTCTTGGCCGCATTGGCAAGGATCGCATCGAGATCTTCCTTATGCCCTGCGAAACCCTCAACCAGTGCCTTCGAAAGAGTGTTCACGTCGGCGCCCTTCACGTTCGTCAGCAAGGGGCGCAGGTTGTTGAACACGTCGTCGAGCCTGAGCGGCCCTTCTGTTTGAGTAACGGGGATCTCGCCACCAGCCTCGATGTAGGGACCCGCGGTCCCTTGTGGTTTCAGCAGAACTGTCCGCTGACCCAATAAGTTCTGATAGCGAACGATGACCCGCGTCTGCTTGGGGATGCGAACGCTTTTGTTTACTAACAACTCAACCTTGGCGAATCCCTTTTCAACCCCTATGTTTCCGACCTTGCCTACGCTTACCCCGGCGATCGTGACCGTGTCGCCTGCAAGCAGGCCGGTTGCGTCTTCGAACGTCGCATCGATCGGGTATTGGCTTCGGAATGGATGGAAGTTGCCGATCACCGAGCCGAGCGCGAAGGTGATCGACGCAGTGAACAGCGCAAAAACTCCGAGCTTCAAAGGCGCGCGTTTCACAGCTGCGTCTCCGGTATCAGGCCGTTGGAGTCTCGAAGGGCTCCGTAGATGAGCAGTTCCAGGCCGGTGGGTTCATGGCCGAACGGGAGTGCAAGCATCTGCCGTACTTGAGCGTTGAAAACTCCAGCCGAGGCCGACGTGAAACCCGGGGTTGGTTTTGGGCCCGTTGTGTTGTAACCGCCAGGCGACTTCATCGATTCTGCTGTCACCTGCCAGATCTGCCAGCAGGTTGAATCCTTTAGCTCAGCGTGCACCTGGCCGATGGTTCGTCCCGCCGCGTCTTTGCATCCGATCGAAAGATTGGTATCCCAGGATTGCGTGAAGTCTTTGAGGCCGGTGATGGTGCGGGGAAGTTCGGCGCGGTGATTCGAGACTACGTCGAGTATGTCGGCACCCTTGACTGAGATATCGGCCAGATCTCGTTGGTGGCGCTGGATGATCTTGCCTACCTCATCGAGCCACGATGGCAGATCTTTCAGGACAGCTCGCGCCGGATCTTGCTTCGTGAGTACGGCCTGATTGAAAGTGTCGAGGTTACGAAGCGTCGTGATGAGGTCGGGGGCCGCCTTGGCGAGCGCCCCCGAACTTGCCGGGAGGCCCGAGAGCACCCTTGTCAAGTTCGCGGACTGATCGTTCAATGCCTGCAATGTTGTGATTCCGTTTTCGATGCTCCTTCTGCCAGCGGCTTCTTGACCCGAGAATCCCTCCGCTAGGGTTCTCAGAGCTTCACCAAGGTCTCCTGGATTTACTTCATCGAGGATAGGAAGAGTTGTGCGCAGCACCTGTTCGAGTTCGAACGGGCCCGTCGATCGGTCTTCAGAGATATCGGCGCCACTGGCCAGCAAGCCTTCGCCGGAAGGACCATCGGTCAAGGCGATGAACTTCTCGCCGAACAAAGTCTTGCCGCGTATGGTCGCGGTAACGTTAGCTGGAACTGCCTGACCCTTGAACATCGCAAGGGTGATCTCGGCGGTTCGCTCAGGTTTGACGCGTATCGACTTGATCTTGCCCACAAGGATCCCGCGAAGCTTTACGTCTCCACCAGGCTTGAGTAGTTGGCCAGCGCGCTCGAAAGTTACTGTGACCGGGTATCCATTGGTCTGTTTCGAGGACAGCTTCTGACCGATCAGGCCGAGGCCCCCGGTCACGGCGATCAACGCGGTTAATCCCAAGGCAAGGTGTGTTCTGTTGAACCTCATCCCGCGATCCGCACGGTGTCTTTGATCCCCCACATGAAGATCGAAAGTGAGAGGTTCAGCAAGTTGATCACAACGATGCTCGAACGTATGGCGCGTCCAACGGCAACCCCAACTCCGGCTGGGCCTCCCCTGGCGTTGTATCCGTAGTAACAATGGATGAGGGCAACCGCTGTAGCGAATATCCAGGCTTTGATGAGCGAATAGAAGACATCGACGGGCGGCAGGAACAGGTGGAAATAGTGATCGAAGGTTCCGCCGGACAAGCCGTATATGCGAACTACTGCTAGCTGAGTCGAAAGGTAAGAAGCGAACAGAGATATCAGATACAAAGGAGTTACCGCGATCACGGCAGCCATGACCCTTGTTGATACCAAGTAGCGCATCGTAGGGATTGCCATTACTTCGAGCGCATCGATCTCCTCATTGATCCTCATAGCGCCTAGCTCGGCCGTATAACCTGCCCCCACTTGCGCTGCAAGTGTGATCCCGGCGATCAATGGAGTGATCTCGCGCGTGTTCGCGAAGGCCGACACGAATCCCGTGAAAGCCTGGGCACCGATCAGCTGCAGGCCCTTGAATCCTTCGATGCCAACCAGACCGCCTGTGATGAATGACATGAAGAAGATGACACCTGCGGTCCCCGCACCAACGATCAATGCTCCAGCCCCCCAGGTGAGTTCACCCGTCAGTCGAAGCGTTTCGGCGAAGTGGGTCGTGAGGGCGGAGCGAGCTCCAGATATCGACCTGCCGTAGAACGCAACCTGTCTGCCAATCCCCTCAACGCCGAACATCGTTTGCCTAAAGGCGAAACGCACGAACGAGATCGGTCGCGGTAGTCGCGGTTCGATCTTCATTTGCTTCACTGGGCCGAGCCCTTTCGTTCGCTCATGCGAACTTCTGCGGGATAAGTTGGAAATACAAAAGAGTGAGGATGATGTTCGCGAAGAAGATCAGCATGAAAGTCAGCACCACACCCTTATTGACGGCGTCCCCGACTCCCTTTGGGCCCCCCTTCGCGGACAACCCCATATGGACGGCGACCATGGCTGCGATCAATCCGAAGATCAAAGCTTTGAGCATGGCGAAATAAAGGTCAGCCGGCTGGCTGAGCAGGCTGAACGATGCGAGGTATGCCCCGGGGGTACCGCCCTGCACAACGACGTTGAAGAAATAGCCGCCTGTGATCCCGGCAACGCTAACGAATCCGTTCAACAACACCGCGACGAACATCGCTGCCCAGAGCCGGGGGACCACCAAACGCTGCACAGGATTCACAGCAAGCACTTCCATGGCCGATATCTCGTCGCGGATCTTGCGCGAGCCGAGGTCGGCCGTCATAGCCGAGCCACCCGCCCCGGCGATCAACAGTGCCGTCGCGATGGGGGCCGCCTCGCGAACGATGGCCAGAACCATCGCGGCTCCGGTTTGTGACTCTGCCCCCAGTTGTTTGGCGATGTTGCCAACTTCGAGCGCGATAACCATGCCGAACGAGAGACTAACCAGAACCACTGGGACGATCGAAACGCTCGCGATGAACCATGACTGCTCAACGAACTCACCGAAGGCGATGGGTCTGCGGAACATCAGACGAAACGCTTCTAGAGTAAGAGCGAACATCTCGCCGGTCTGTTTGAAGAGGTCGCGCAGTTTCAATCAAGCACCTTCGAGGTATCCGTCCTTCTCTTCGGACATGCCGATCGGACCCTCGGTATCGCCGGAGAGGAATTGGCGAACAACAGCACTCTGATCGGCGAACATCTGCTCTTTGGTGCCGAAACAAACGAGGTTTCGCCTGAACAACAGACCGATGTGGTCGGCAACCTGTTTAGCCGAAGGTATGTGGTGAGTGACGATGATCATCGTCGAACCCAACTGCCGCTTCAGATCTAAGACTAATTCGTTGAGGAACGCGGTTCTTACCGGATCCAAACCCGAGTCAGGTTCGTCGAACAAGATGATCTCTGGTTCGAGTACTAATGCCCTGGCGAGCCCAGCTCTCTTCTTCATCCCCCCAGATATCTCGCCGGGGAACTTTTTCTCAGCCCCTACAAGACCAACGAGTTCTAACTTTTCTAGGACGATCTTTCTGATCTCTACGTCGGCCTTCTTCGTGTGCTCTCTCAGTGGGAAGGCCACGTTATCGAATATGTTCATCGATCCGAAGAGCGCCCCGTCCTGGAACAACACTCCGAACTTCTTGCGCACCTCATAGAGTCGCCGTTCCTTGAGGACTGCGACGTTGTCTTCGCCAACCCAAACCTCGCCACGGTCGGGTTTCAACAGGCCAACCAAGTGCTTAAGGAACACGCTTTTGCCGGTGCCCGACGGGCCCAGGATCATGGTGATCGCCCCCTTGGGGACGTCCATCGTCACATCCTCGAAGATCGTTTGGGGACCGAAAGCCTTGGTCAGACCTTTGATGCTTATCGCGGCTTCTGGCACGGTCCCTCCTCGCGGCGCAGTCTAATGTGGCACCGCAGCGCCAACAAACGGTGCCAACAGAGCGCAGACACGAATGGCTATGCTCAACGGATGTCGGGGGCCAAGGGACATTCTCACGATCTGATCGATCGCTCTGCGCTTTATGCCGACGATGGGATCAGGGCGATAAAACTCGCGACCGCAGGGATGATCGTGACGGCACTATTCGAATTCGCGGTGGTGTTGATCGGAGGATCAAGGGCTCTGCTTGCAGATTCCCTTCACAACTTCGGCGACATTTTCACAACGGTCGGACTCTGGATGGCATTCACTGCTTCGCGTCGGGCCGCCAATCGCCGATACACCTTCGGCTACGACAGGTTCGAAGATCTGGTTGGCATCGGCATCATCCTCGTGATCGCGATCACCACGGGGGTCTCGGGGTACGAGTCTGTGAAGGCATTGATACATCCAAGGGCTATATCGGCAGTCACGGCATCGATATTGGCTGCAGCGGTTGGAGTGGTTGGCAATGAACTTGTTGCCCGGTACAAGATCAAAGTTGGTACCAAGATCGGGTCGATGGCTCTGCAAGCCGATGGTAAGCACTCCCACGCTGACGCGTTCGTCTCTGCTGCGGCCGTTGCTGGTCTCACCGGGGTTGCCTTGGGGTTCCCGAGAGCCGATCCGATCGCAGGGCTGCTCATCACCCTTGTGATAGCAAACATCCTTGTGCGAACCAGCCGTGACGTGCTCGAACGCATCGTCGACAAGATCGATCCAATGGTGATCGCGAGCATCGAGAGTGCCGCTCTCGAGGTGCCCGATGTGACTTCTTTGCATGAGGTAAGAGCCAGGTGGGCGGGTAGAAGCCTGTTCGTACAGTTACATGTTGAGGTAGATGGTCGCATAACGGTGGATGCGGCTCACGCGATCGCTGAGCGAGTTGAAAGTGCAGTGATCCACGAGGTGGACGGGGTCGCCAGTGTTCTCGTGCATGTCGACCCGTCAGGCGTTCACGAACACAGCCCTCACGAACACAGCCCTCACGAAAAAGACTCTCACGAACACGGGCCCGTATCGACCGCCGAATGAGACGCCGACGCGGCATCCACTTTCTGCGCAACTTCGACCGATCGGAGCGCATATGCGACATTAGAACGGAAAGCCGACGCAGAGAAGATGACTCCAACGACCGTACCGTCTGACCGCACCAATGGCCCGCCAGAATTGCCTGGGTGAACCTCCGATTGCAACTCGTAGACACGGCGTTGGCTTAGCGATTTCGAATAGATGTCGCGCCCAACTGCATTGATGTCCTCGAGCACCGCAGCCGGCGACACATGGAAGTCTCCGCCACCCGGAAAACCAAGTGCGGCCCCCTTCTGCCCGCGCTTTACGGGTGACCGCAGAAGCGTCAACGCTTTGCCAGATAGCCGCGATGTTCGAAGCACTGCGATGTCGTAGTTCGGATCGAAGAAGACCACTGTTGCTTTGTGATCGGTCTTCGGGTCTTCGACCGACGGCTGCCTTATCCCAGCGACAACATGCGCGTTCGTAACCACAACTCCTGGAGCAACGATGAACCCAGATCCATATTTGATTCCACCACAGCCGACGCCAGCGATCTTCACCGTCGACGCCCTGGCCGCGAGAACGGCTGCTCGTATCTCGGGGTCGTCGGGAAGGGCGACCGGTTTCGATGGCGCGGGTTCGAGCTCGGCGAACACATCGGGGAACCCGGCCGAGTCCATGAGATGGCGTAGCTGGGAGAAAACCGACGGCGCGGGGGGGAAGTTCCGGTCGATGGCACCCACGATCTTCGACTGCTGGATGGGGCCCGACAGAGCCGGCAGTGGAAGTCCGGCGAGGATCGTGGTTATCAGCCAAACCACGAATACCGTTGCGACTGTAGATATCGCGGCGCCAACCGCCGAGTCGGCAGCGCCGAGACCCCTAACCCGAAGTTTCCCCCACAAGCGTGTACCGAATACGCGGCCCACCGACCCGATCACGGATGCAAGACCAAAAACGACCGCGCTCGATACGACGGCCTTCACGAAGGTCCCCGTAACCAGCCCAACCACCAAAGGTGCAAGGGCTGCGCCGATCGCGAATCCGGCCCAGAAGCCCCCGAACGACAGTAACTGGACCGCCGCTCCTTTCCTTATCCCGCTCGCGATGGCTCCCGCCAGAGCAACGAGGATGGCGAGGTCAACCCAGTTCATCGGCAAAGGTTACGATTTGGTCACCATGGATTTCACTGATTCTTCATCCGAGGCTACCTTCCGTCGAGGATTACACGACTGGCTTCATGCCAACCTGCCCGATGGCTGGCTCGATGGCACCGTCTCGTATCCGGCGCACCGCGAACACAGGTACGATTTCCAGCGAGCCTGGCAATCGAAACTTTTCAACGCTGGATATGCCGGCATGACTTGGCCAAAGGAATACGGGGGCCGCGACGCGTCGGCCTTCGAAACGGTCATCTATCTAGAAGAGATGGCTCGGGTCCGTGCACCGGAACCTCTCGGCGTCATCGGTCTCAACATGGCCGGGCCGACCATCATCGTGCATGGCACCCAGGAGCAGAAGACACGATATCTATCGAAGATCTTGTCGGGCGAAGAGATCTGGTGTCAGGGATTTTCCGAACCCGATGCAGGCTCGGACCTTGCGGGTCTGCAAACCAGGGCGGTGAGAGACGGTGACGAATATGTCGTGACAGGACAGAAGGTCTGGAGTTCCTACGCGCATATCGCAGATCACTGCATACTCGTTGTTCGAACCGATCCCGATGCAGCACAGCACGCAGGCTTGTCTTACCTGTTGGTCGATATGCATTCTCCGGGCATCGATGTACGCCCCATCGTTCAGATAACCGGCGATCCTGAATTCAACGAGATCTTCTTCGACGAGGTTCGCGTTCCGGCATCCAACATCGTTGAATCAGAAGGAGAAGGTTGGCGGGTTGCGATGACCACCCTGATGCATGAGCGCGGCACATTGGGTATCGCTCTGCAAGTGCGGGCCCGTCTGATCCTCGATGACCTTGTTCGTCTCGCCAAAGAGATTTCTCCGAACGGCGTGCGCGCTATCGACCGCATCGATGTGAGGCAGACTTTGGGCCAGTTCGAAACCGAAGTGGAAGCGATGCGGCAGACCGCATATCGAAGCATCAGTACGTTCGCCAAGACCGGCGTCCCCGGTCCTGAAGGGTCCGTACTCAAACTTCACTGGTCGGAAGTCAACCAACGGATGACCGAGTATGCGTGGAGTGTTCTAGGAGCGTTCTCACAGATCGACGCTGGCTCTCGACATTCGATAGGCGATGGAAAGTGGCAGTACGAATTCCTGCGCTCACGAGGAAACACGATCGAAGCGGGAACCTCGGAGATACTGCGCAACATCGTTTCCGAACGAGTTCTTGGATTGCCAAGGAGCCGCTGATGGATTTTTCACTGACCGACGATCAACGTTCTCTTCGTGACTCCATAAGAGGATTCTTGGCGACCGAATGCCCAAGCTCGCTGGTGCGCAAGAGCTTCGAAGACGATGAAGTTACATCGGGTCTTTGGTCCAAGATGGCCCAGCTTGGCTGGGCCGGACTACTGGTAGGCGAAGGGTATGGCGGTGTCGACCTGGGATGGGTCGAAGCAGTTCTTCTTGCCCAAGAAGCCGCAAGTGCGCTGGCCCCGGCCCCCATCCTGGGGTCTCTTGCCGTCTCGCAAACCATCTCTAAGCATGGCGACGATGCTCTCAAGGCTAGGTGGCTCCCATCGATCGCCGACGGCACCGCGATCGCATCGTTTGCTATCTTCGAAAGTCGAAGTACCAGCGTCGATGACATCGTGATGAAAGCCAGACCAACGGCATCGGGATACGCGCTCGAGGGGACCAAGCTGTTCGTGCCGGATGCGACGCGTGCTGGCGTTTTCCTGGTGGCCGTCGTCGTCGAAGGCGAACTTCGCTTCGCGGTGGTTGGGCGTGAATCGCAAGGTGTCGATATTGAGCCTCTTCCAACGGTCGATCTAACCCGACCCCAGGGCGCTGTCACATTCACTGATGTTGAGATATCCACCGGCGACCTGTTGGACGCGAATTGTTCCTTCGAATCTCTTAGAACGAAGGTCTCATTACTGGTGTCGGCCGAACTCGCGGGCATCACGCGGCGCTGTCTGCAGATGTGTGTCGAGTACTCCAAACAACGCGTTCAATTCGGAAAACCGATCGGGGTTTATCAGGCGGTTTCTCACAAGATCGCAGACATGTATCTGGCGGCCGAGCACGCGGAGTCGCTCACGCACTACGCGGCTTGGTGCGTCGATGAAGATCAAGGCGCCGACCTTGCAGTTTGGCGAGCCCGTCTTTGGAGTTCCCAGGCTGCGACCAAGACAACGTCCGACGCCATCCAGGTTCATGGTGGCATCGGATTCACTTGGGAACACGATCTGCATCTTTACTTCAAAAGGGCCAGGTCCGACGAGTACTTACTCGACGAGCCGCAGCGGTTATCCGAGGCCATCTCGCGCGCGGCTCACGGCAGCTAGCGGATGTTCGAGAGATTCACCGACCGGGCCCGCAAGGTGGTAGTTCTGGCCACCAGCGAGGCTCATCGTCTGCATCAAAGCGCCGCCCGTCCAGAGCATCTTCTCCTTGGCGTCCTCGAAGAGGGCCAGAGCCTGGCCGCGATCGCCTTGAGAGCCAACGGTGTCGAGAAAGAATCGGTCAGCCTCCCACTGCTCGAAGATGGCACCCTGGACCAGGGCGACGAGGGCTTCACAGAAGAAGCATGGGACACGCTCAGGAGCGCGATCGCGCTCAGCCAAACTCATTCCCACGAGTTCATAGCTCCCGAGCACATCCTGCTCGCCCTATATGAAACCGGCCACTCGGCTCGCGATCTGCTTGACCGACACGAAGACGTTCAGCACACAGTTCTTGCCACGATCACCGATGCTAAGGCGATGAAGGAGGGCAAGATCTGTTCGCGCTGTGGGGCCTCGGCGGTTACATCGGGCAAGGTCGAGGAATTGTCATTGCCTGTAGAAGATCGCGACAACATAAATCTGTTCGCCTATTACTGTGGGGAGTGCAAGTCGACATTCGGCCTAGTCAGGGGCGATCATTGACCGGCACCGACCGCACGTTCGTCATCCAACGGCCTCGCATCGTCCTGGAGCTAAAAGGTCCTCAAGCGCTTTGGTTCCTAGACCAACTCGTAACAAACAAGGTCGATGAACTTGCGAGCGACAGGGTGGTGTCCGCCTTCTTGCTAGATCCCCACGGCAGGATCATGTCGAGTTTGCGGATCTGCAATCGTGGAGCCTCGGTATCGGTGGACACGGAGTCGTCTTCGATCGACCTGTATTCGTTCTTCACTGACCGGATATTCGCGACCCAGGTAGAGATCGAAGACGCATCCGAGCGTTCGCGTGTTGTTTCTGTTTTCGGTCCGGCCTCCCACGAGATCGTGCGAGATGGTTTGCATCGCATGGATTCACCCGATGCCGGCGCGACATACCGTTTCGCTGCAGGACATCTGATCGGCGTAGCGGCGCCCAGCGGGATCGACCTGGTGGTCTCAGCTGGGATGGCAGAGGAAGTGATCGCGGCCCTCGTCGTTGCAGGCGCACACCAAGCGACAAACGAAGACTACGAGCGGGCGCGGATACAAGCTGGAGTCCCATCTTTCGGTGTCGACTTCGACGAAACGTTTCTTCCTCAAGAAGCCGCCGGTGAGCATGCTGTTCATTTCGACAAAGGTTGTTACTTGGGCCAGGAAGCCGTGGCTATGACTCAGCGCGGCCGAGTGAAACGCCGCCTGCGTTGGTTGCGGTTCGAAGACGAGGCAGTTCTAGGGGATGTGCGCCAAAGCCCTGTGGCTTCGGATGGCACGCTCACCTCGGCAGGTTCGGTTACGAGCGCGGCAGGGATATTCGGCATAGGCCCCATCACCACCAACCTCGAAGATGGTGGACATGTTTCGGTGATAGCCAAAGATGGTGCGGCTTCGATGGCCGTCGTCACTGAATTGCCCAACACCAGCCGCGGCCCCCAGGTGCCAAGCGCAAGGGCCCTGCGCGAGCGACTTCAAGGAGCGGCCGATCCGCGATAAGCGCAAGATATTTTTCAGGGGCGTCGGCGCGATGGTGCTGGCTTTGATCCTCATCTATATGGTCGCGACTCTGCTGCCTCTGGTCGCGTATCCACCGTCTCGCCTTGCCGCCTTCTTGCGTGACCACACGCCTGGCAACCTGGCCACTAAGGCGATCGAAACCGGTGTTCATGTAAGTCGGAAGTTTCATATGAAGTTCTTGGAACACGCTGCCCTGGCAGGTCTTGGAGTCTCGGTTCACATCGGCACCGTCATCGCAGGTGGTTTCGCGGCGATCGCGATCAACAGACCAGCGATACCTAAGGCGAAAGCCAGGCGGGCGTTGTTCGTTCTTGTTGGTGGATTCGCGATCATCAGCCTGTTAGCGCTCGGTTCGGCGGAGTCGCTGAATATCCCGACGATCATCACCTACTTGATCGCAGCGACGGTATTCGCTCGTGCATCTTCCGATGCCGGTTTCGGCGCGTTTTTCGAACCCGATATCAAAGAAGGCGAGATGCCGCTCGACGCGATCCGTCGATCGCGTCGTCGTTTCCTGCGGGGCACTCTTGCTGCGGTGGTCGGATTCGTCGTCGGTGGACTTCTGGTTTCGAAGTCTCGCCGATCGAAGGTCCCCGTGAACGCATCGATCGTCAAGGCTGACTTCCCATTCGAGATGCCCCCAGCCGAGGTTGCCTTCGACAAGATCGATGGGCTGAGCCCCGAATTCACTTCGAATGACGACTTCTACAACGTTGACATCAACATCATCAAACCAGTCGTCAACCATGAAACGTGGACGCTGAAGATACGAGGTTTGGTAGATGACCCATACGAACTCGATTACCGAACGATGCAAACATCGTTCCCAGTTGTCGAGATGGCTCACACGTTGTCGTGCATCTCCAACGAGGTTGGGGGAGACCTGATATCCACGAGCGTTTGGCGCGGAGTACGCCTGAAAGATGTTCTGCAAAGGGCAAAGGTCAAAGATTCAGCGATCGAATTGATATTTCGTGCGGCCGAGGGCTATTCAGATTCGATAACGATCGACAAAGCGATGGAAGACACCACTTTGCTGGTTTTCGGGATGGATTCAAAGCCATTGCCTCGTGAGCATGGATTCCCCGCGAGGCTGATCGTTCCAGGCATCTACGGGATGAAGAATGTGAAATGGCTGAAAGAGATCGAGGCGACAGATCAGGATTATCAGGGCTACTGGCAAGTGAGAGGTTGGAGCGACGTTGCACGGGTCAAAACGCAGTCTCGCATCGACGTTCCCTTCGATTCGGCGCGAGCAGCCCCGGATTCCAAGATCGCTGGCATCGCATGGGCAGGCAACCGTCGAATCATGAATGTCGAAGTGTCTGAAGACGGTGGTTCCACTTGGCGGCCTGCGGTTCTGAAGCGTGAACTGTCCCCGGTTGCCTGGCGGTTGTGGGCAGCCGACATCAAGCCGGGCCGCACGGGAACCCGCAAAGTGATGGTGCGAGCCACCGATGGCGAGGGCTCCTTGCAAGACCCCAACTCCACCAAGCCACATCCCAATGGTGCTTCTGGATACGACTCGGCGATCTTCTTCGTCGAATGAACCGCGGTCTCATCTTTGAAGTCGACGGCAACCGGTTGACCGGAGGCGTCGCAAAGAACGAAGAACCTAAAGCGGTGGTCGTGCTTTGCCACGGCATCCCAAGTGGGATGCCCGATGAACCAGATGACCGCGGTTATCCAGGACTCGCCGACGACATCGCTAGCAATGGATTCGAAGTTTGGTGGTTCAACTTTCGCGGTGCACGCGATTCGACCGGCGTGTTCACCTACGGAGGATGGATCGACGACCTTCACGCGGTCATCGCATCGATCAGATCCGAGACCGATCTGCCAATCTTCGTAGTTGGTTCGAGCGCGGGCGGTGCCGTAGCGTTGATGGCTGCCTCGGAGGATCCTTCGATATCTGCAGTCGCGACACTAGCCGCGCCCGCGTATTGGGCGCGCGATGAAGGGCTAGACGATGGTCTGCTTGTGCACTCGCGAAGGATAGGTTTGCTGCCGCCCGATCTGCCGATCGATGAAGATGCGTGGTGGGCCGAGTTCGAGACTAACAGGCCCGAATGGGCGGTCGCCCTGCTGGGGGGAAGACCACTTCTCGTACTTCAGGGGACCGAGGACAGGGTGGTTTCTCCTGCTCATGCTCAACGTCTTTACGACCACGCCATGGAGCCGAAGTCCATGCTGGTGCTCGAAGGTGCTGGACATCAATTGCGTCGCGACCAAAGAGCGGTCGACGCCATAGTTAGATGGGTCGATGAGTGGGCCGAAATCGCCTCGGTTAGACTCCGTGAGCGAAATTGACGAAGGGGACCCAAGTGGCAGGTAAGTTCGACGTCGCGATCTTAGGTGGGGGAAACGCTGGATACGCGGCCGCTCTTCGCGCCGCTCAGTTGGGGCTCAAGGTAGCGTTGGTCGAAGACAACAAAGTTGGCGGAACATGTCTTCATCGTGGATGCATCCCCACCAAGGCTCTTCTTCATTCGGCAGAGTTGATCGAAAACATCAAGTCTGCTGGCGACTTCGGTGTACTCGCCTCGGAGCCGAGCGTTGATTGGGGCAAGGTACTTTCATACAAAGACTCAGTCGTGTCTCGCCTTTTCAAAGGGCTCCAGGGGGTCATCAAAGCGCGTGGAGTAACCGTTTTCGAGGGGCGGGGCACCATCGCCGACACCAAAACCATCGCTCTACAAAGCGGTGACACCGTAACGGCCAACCATCTCATCCTGGCAACCGGTTCCTATGCCAAATCTTTGCCATTCATCGAGGTAGACAGCAAGGCCTTCATCACTTCCGACCAAGCACTCGTTCTTGAAGATATCCCTTCGTCGGTCATCGTCATCGGTGCCGGTGCGGTTGGTTTGGAGTTCGCAAGCATCTACCGGTCCTTCGGCGCCGAAGTGACTGTTTTAGAGGGTCTCGACCGTCTTGCTCCCGGAGAAGACGAAGAGGTCTCCAAGGAACTGACACGCCGTTTCGGCAAGCGCGGCATCAAGTCGCACGTTGGTGTGAAGGTGACCGGTGCGTCGTCTAAGGGGTCTTCTGCATCGATAGTTTTCGAAACCAAAGACGGCAAAAGCGAGGAAGTGTCGGCCGATCGTTGTTTGGTCGCGGTCGGTAGAGGCCCGATCTCCGAGGGTCTCGGCTACGAAGAGATTGGTGTGCGATTGGACCGTGGTTACGTTGTGGTCGATGCCAGCTGCAGAACCGGTGTCGATGGTGTCTGGGCGGTGGGGGACCTCATCGCGCAGCCGTCTCTGGACTTGCCGTTCCCACATTTCCAACTTGCGCACGTTGCATTCGCGGAAGGTGTTCATGTCGCCGAACAGGTCGCGGGGGCCGAAACGGTTGCTGTCAACTACGTTGGCGTGCCGCGCTGCACATACTCGGTCCCCGAGATCGCCTCGGTGGGACTAACCGAGCAGCAAGCCAAAGATGCGGGTCAAGAGACCAAGACCGCCAAGTTCAATTGGGCAGCCTCGGGCAAGGCGACGATACTCGGCGAGACAGGTGGCTTCGTAAAGGTTGTGAGTCGCGTCGATGGCCCGGTTCTAGGCGTCCATATGATCGGTCCGCGCGTCACAGAGTTGATCGCCGAAGCGCAGCTGATTACCAACTGGGAGGCTTACCCGAACGAAGTCGCTGCATTGTTCCACCCGCATCCAACGCTATCGGAAGCACTTGGCGAGTCGATGATGCACCTAGCGGGCAAACAACTCCACGGGGCCTAAGCCTTCGCTCGCTTGTTCGAACGTCACCGTTCAATGGTATTGCGTCTAACCGGCTCGCAGCGGACATTAACTCGCCCCGAGGCTTATCGTAGGGGACGAAGAGGCGTTCATCGCGCTAGGAGTCCGGCATGCCATACGACGTTTTCAAAGATCAACTACCCGATCCGTATCCCGACGAGACCGCGGAGTGGCTATCGGCTCTCAACGATGTCATCGAAACTCACGGCAAGGCCCGTGCTCGCTACCTGCTGCACCGGGTTCTACT
>JBHELT010000083.1:0-82507 GCA_046262935.1 Actinomycetota bacterium
CAACGCAACGAGCGAGCCCCTTCGTCTTGCGCACGCTGTCTACTTCTTGCGCTGGCAACTGCATGTGGCATCCCTGGCATGTGCTGCCGATCAACGCCGTAGCAGCGATGCCTCCCTTGGACGCGCGAAGGTCGTCATAGAAATCGAGCAGCTCCTTATCGAACTTGGGGACCCAAACCTGGCGCTGCTCACGAGCCTGCTGCAAGTCAGCGGCTATCTCGACCATCGCTTCATCGCGCTGCTCGGTAGCTTTACCGATACGCTCTTTCAACGCTTCGCCTTCATCCGACGAAACCTTCAGAGCAGCCTCGGCGTTCTCTTTTTCTTGCATCACCTCTAGGTCTCGGTCCTCAAGATCGGATCGCCGGCGGTTGAGCGACTCGATCTCGGCTTGCAGTCCCGCAAGTTCCCTGGGGTTCGCCACATCTCCGGAATTGAGCTTCTTTTCTTCCGACGCCGACTTGGCGGCGATGGTCTCGATGTCCGTCTCGAGTTTCATCTGACGCGAAGAGATCTCTTCGTAGATGGAACGCTCTTCAGCCATGCGCTTGTCTACGATCGATAGCTCTTCTTCGAGAGCCTCTAACGCCATCTGCTCGGGAAGGGCTCGGCGACGAGCCTCGAGTCGATCGATTGTGGAATCGATCTTTTGAAGCTCTAGCAGATCGAGAAGTGATTCTTGCGAGGGTTCCACATGGGGAGTCTAACTGTCCATCACTCGGCTATGTTCACCAGACCCAAAGTCATGGCCTTTCGGACGGCTTCAACACGGTTGGAGACATCGAGCTTGCGGTACAAGTTGGCCACGTGAGTGTTGATGGTCCGCTCCGAGAGCCGCAGTCTAGATGCGACCTGTCGAGCCGAGAGTCCTTTGGCCAAGAAACTCAGGATCTCATGTTCTCTCTTGGTGAGGACGACCCTTTCGGCCGAGGTGTCGTCGGCCCCCGCCTCGCCCAAACGCTGAACCATGACCCGGGTTCTGAGCGGGTCCAGGTACGAGCCGCCCGCGCGAACCACCTGTATCGCGTCGGCGATCAAACGTGGGGTTGGCCTGCTCAATACTCCTGAGGCCCCGGCGCCCATGGCTTCAGATAACAGCGCTGGGTCCTGATCGTCCACGACGATTATCTTGGCGATCTCCACAGATCCCGAATGGACGCGGCGCAATCGCTCCATACCGGATGCCCCGGGCAGATCGAAATCGATGATCACGATGTCGGGGGCATCGCGCTCGATGCTGTCGATCGCGCTTTCAGCCGTGGGAACGACCTCGACCGCGCCAACGCCTTCCGCTTTTTCCGTTATCGCGCCCAGATCTTGACGACCCAAGACTAATATCTTCACCTCGTCAGCTCTTTGCATTTGGCATGAGCCTACCGAATCGTGAACAAAGGGGCGTTGATACACTTATCGGACATGAAAGCCCTTCGAACTCCCGACGAGAGATTCAAGGACCTGCCCGACTACCCTTTCGCACCAAACTACTTGGACGTGAGCGGGCTGAGGATGCACTACATCGACGAGGGCACGCCTGGGTCGCGACCGGTTCTTATGCTTCACGGTGAACCGAGTTGGAGCTACTTGTATCGCAAGATCATCCCAAAGGTCGTTGCAGCGGGAGCCCGCGTCATCGCGCCGGATCTCATCGGTTTCGGCCGTTCCGATAAGCCTGCGATCCGCGAGGAATACAGCTACCAATCACACATCGATTGGCTCGGCGAGTTCATCGACAAACTTGGATTGAAGTGGATCATCTTGGTATGCCACGACTGGGGTGGGTTGCTTGGACTCAGGCTTGCAGCCGAACGTGAGGCTTCCTTCGATGCGATCTTCGCAACGAATACCTTCTTACCTACTGGCGACATGCCTGCGTCGGCAGCATTCGAGCGCTGGCGATCTTTCTCACAGGAAACGCCGAACTTCGACGTTGGAGCCATCATCAATCGCGGTTGCATCGTTGATCTTTCCGTCGGAGAGGTCGCCGCGTACGATGCGCCTTTCCCCGATGACACCTACAAAGCCGGTCCCCGCCAATTCCCGATACTTGTCCCAACCACAACGGACGACCCGGCCGCTCCTGCCAACCGCAAAGCATGGGAAGTTCTTGCGGATTGGAACAAGCCCTTCATGACGGCCTTTTCAGACTCAGACCCCATAACCGCGGGCGGCGACATATTCATGCAAGGTGCGATCCCGGGAGCCCGGGGTCAGAGCCACGTGACCATCCCGGGAGCGGGCCATTTCATCCAGGAAGACAACCCCGACGCTCTCGCCGAAGCGGTGTGCGGATTCATACAACGGATAGATGCGTGACCTACTCGATCGTCGCGCGCGATGAAGCCAGCGGACAGATGGGGGTCGCGGTTCAGAGCCACTACTTCTCGGTCGGTCCGATCTGCCCATGGGGCGAAGCCGGCGTTGGGGTTGTTGCCACTCAATCTTTGGTCGACCCTTCTTACGGCCCACTTGGTCTGCACCTCATGCGAACCGGAAAAGCGGCGGCCGATTCCTTGCGAGCACTACTCGCCGCTGATCCTGCTCCTGAAGTTAGGCAGGTGGCGATGCTCGACCAACATGGCAACGTCGCCGGTCATACCGGGGACCGCTGCATATCCGCAGCCGGCCACACCTTGGGCAAAGCGTCTTCGTGTCAGGCCAACATGATGCTGAACGCCTCAGTATGGGATGCGATGGACAAAGCCTTCGGGGCATCGCAGAGCGACCTGGCCAACCGCTTGCTAGCCGCACTCGATGCGGCCGAACTAGAAGGCGGAGACATAAGGGGTAAGCAGTCCGCAGCGATCTTGATCGTCTCCGCCGAGAACACCGGCCGTCCCTGGGTCGACCGCGTTATGGACCTTCGGGTCGAAGACCATCCCGACCCGTTGCTCGAACTGCGAAGGCTGATCGACCTAAAGCGCGCCTATGAGTTCGCCAATGACGCAGAGCAAGTTATGCAGAAGGAGCCCAAAGAGGGGCTGGCTGCTTTCGAAGAGGCTATGAAGAGCGCTCCCGGAAATGTTGAGCTGCGCTTCTGGTTCGCGGTGAGTCTAGGAGCGGTCGGAAGGCTCGATGAAGCGGTTGATGTCTTTGCCCAGATCGCCAAGTCCGACCCGGGATGGGCTAACTGGAAGGAACTTCTCAAAAGGCTCCCTGCGTCGGGACTGGCACCCGAAGATCCGGAGCTTCTCGCCAGACTGAAAGACCTTTAAAAGATCCGGGTTTCACCCACCTCGAAGTGGGGAATCCCCTCACTGAGGCTTTCGCACCGTTTGTCGTGAAAATGGCATCCGACAAGCACCATTATCGCTCGCGATCCCTAACGCTGGGATCCTACCGAGGAGGTTGGCCGATGCTCAAGAAGTGCCTGACGCTTTTGACCGTCGTCGCGTTCGTTGTCACTTTGTCTTCCACCGCAGGAAGCACCCCGAACGATCCCTACTACAGCAAACAATGGGCTTTGCCCAAGATCCAAGCCGACAGGGCGTGGGCGACTACCACGGGCAGCGGAGTGATCATCGCAGTGATCGACACAGGCATCGACCTCAATCATGAAGACCTAGCCGCGAACATTACAACTGGAACAACTGTCCTCAAGTGCGCACGCGGAACGACTTGCACCAGCAAGGGTCAGGACGACTACGGCCACGGGACACACGTCGCAGGGATCGCAGCTGCTGTGATGAATAACGGCAAGGGGATCGTTGGCGTTGCACCGTCGGCCAAGCTGATGTCTGTCAAGGTCCTCGATTCGAGCGGGAGCGGCACCGTCGACGACATCGCCACCGGGATCCGCTACGCAGCCGATCACGGGGCCAAAGTCTTGAACCTTTCGCTCGGCGAGATGTCGGGTGTTGGTCAGGTCGCCAATCAACTCGGTTGGAACAAACCGATAACCGATGCCATCACCTACGCGTGGAACAAGGGCGACGTCATCGTGATCGCAGCAGGTAACGACGGCTTCCCGATGTGCTCTCCGCCTTCGGACCATGCGCTTGCGCTTTGTGTTGGCGCCACAGACAACAATGACTTGATCGCCAGTTACTCGAATAAGGGCGACATCGACATCACCGCGCCAGGTGGCTTCGGGTCTGTTTTCTGCGAGGACTATCAGCGCGACATATTCTCGACCATATGGCCCGGGTCGAGCCTCGACTGTCAGGGCAAGCCCACCAACGGAGGAACTCCGTTCATCACTGGATACGAAACTCTGGCGGGCACATCGATGGCAACGCCGCATGTTGCAGGACTCGCAGCTTTGTTGTTCTCGAAGGGACTCACCAACGTCCAGGTGGTCGCCAAGATCAAGGCAACGGCCGACGACTTGGGCTCGCCTGGTTACGATCCGGTCTATGGGTGGGGCAGGATCAACGCCTACAGGGCGGTCACTTCGTAGCGTGAGCTTCGTTTGATGGGCTCGCCGAGAAAGATCGCAGGCATCACCACTGCCCTGGCGGTGCTGGTCGCACTTGGGATAGCCGCTCCGAGCAACGCTTTCAACCCCGTCCCCATAGACGCGAGCTCCCCGGTAAGGTCGGGTGAACCGGTGGTGCTCGCGGGTCAGCAATTCCCCATTTGGTCCGCGGGTCCCGAGATCGCGGTTAGGGAACCTCAGCCTGCAAACGATCCCGCGGGCATACAGAGCCAATGCGCGAGCGGCGGTAAGGACGCCTACCCCGACGGAAAGGATCACAACTGCAATCAAGACCCGCGCCTTCGCGTCGGCGACGGTATCCAGGTCAATGGTGATTGGGTGATACGCGGCGCGCGGCCCGGGGCCGACGTGAACAAACTGCTCGGTTACCGTTGGAACGGTAAGAGGTTCGTTCAGATCCCCTTCCAGGTTGATCAAAGATTCACTCGCTATCTGACCAACAACAACTCCGGGTTCGCTTTCTATTCGGGAGCCGACCAGCACACAACGTACGCTTACGACCGCGAAGGTTGGCGCTTCACGGATTCATCTGCGTCTGATCCGTGCACCGCCGCCCCTCGTGAGGGCGTTGCAGGCACCACCGACCCGATACCGGGTCTCGATGACAACGATGAACTCGCGTTCATGTATTCCGATGCCGCAGAAAAGGCGCCTGCCGGTGCAGATATCCCATCGGGTATAGCTGGTTCGCAGGAAGTCAAGATAGTCGATCCCATCACACGATCAGTCCGCTACGTTTACGTGATGCTTTCGGCCGATCATGGTCCCAAGCCTGCATTCGATTCGACCAACGGATACGTTAGATACACGCGCGATACCGATGCCAACCAGTACCTTTTCTCTCAGAGTTCGTACGACAACTATGGTGCAACCTTGCAGGGCCCCTACTACGATCCCGCAACAGGCACATGCATCACGTCGCCGGCAAAACAAAGAAGACCGCGCGACACAGCGTGGATCAGGACCAACCGATACTCATTCCGATATGACGGACGTTGGCTTCTGACCGAGCTACATGTCTCAGCGCCGGATTCGACCAACACAGCGCTGGGAAGCACAGATTCATGGAGATTTGGACCCGATCTCATCGATCAGTGGAAGGCGCGAGCCTTCCAGCAACGACCGGGCGGAGTGACGCCTTGCTGCGGCTACGAAGAAGAGGTGAACAACTGGGGAGGATCGTCGATACTGCTCGGAGAACGCACAGGGCCCGTGAGAGCGATGCGCGAAACTTGGGGCGCAGATTCAGCAACAAACAACATCAGGCGTGAGACCTTCTATCGCGATGAGATCCGTCAACAGAACTATCTACGAGTGCATGTGATCCCGCCTTTCGATGGGATCTATGTGCAGTGGGACTACAACGCAGGCAAGGTCTCTAGATACTCGAACCCATACCGTCCTGAAGGCGTTGCGATAGACGGCAAGAACGACGAGGTGTTCGGCAATGCGAACGCGCACATCGCGCAAGACCGTGCCGAATTCAAAGATCAAGACTCGGTTCCAATAACCGGGCCGATCGATGTGAGTCAACGATTGCAAGGTGCAGATGCCGATTGCAAGATCGCGGGACAGAAGGGGATCTGCAACGATCTCGACTTCTCCGACCCAACCTTCTCGGGCCCTCACGGACTGCTCAGTTGGGAAAAAGTGGCCGGACCATACGGTTCGCTCGTGACCCGCTGGACTAAGCTCGATGTAACCGCAGGCAACGCTTACCAGGTGACAACGCTGCCCTATTACCGCGATGACGCATGCTTCGACGATGGAACAGGTTCAGACCCAGGTCCACACCTTCATTCGCGTGGAGTTGATGACGGCCCTTATTCCACTTATGCCGATCCTGTCACCAACGTCACTTCCCCCATGCGCTGCTGGGATTCGGCGACCGATCCCGTTCCTAGGGGAGGCCCGAGCGATGCCCGGTGGTGGCAGGGCGACATCGGGACTCACGGTCTGCATGTCAACTTGATCGCCGATTCCGATAACGCGATGACCACCGTGCCTCTGACGGAGCTGACAAGTGAGTACCGGATGGCGGTTCTACAGGGCGACCCCGGGACCGGCGCTGGCGAAGCGTTCGGTCGCTCCGCGGACAAGCCCCTTGTCACGTCGGTCGGTCCTGCTGTGAATATTCAGCCGGCGCGCGCCCCAAAACGCCCACGGGTCATTCGGGGGCCGGGCCCTGGTCTCTTACCTTTTCGACGTGTTGAAATGCTTCCTTCAGGTCGCTGATCCACTCCGACTGCTTGTGAGCAACAAGCCGGGTGCACCACGCGACGGCGTCGCTCCGGCTGCGAGCCACACCGGCTGCAACCAGCGTATCGAGCAACGAGCGTTCCCTCAGTCTTAACCGCGTCATGACGGGAACGGCTAGGCCGGTGAACAGATGTAGCTTGTCGCCCACTTTGACGCCCCAGGACACCTTTCGGTTGAAAAGCCGCTCGGCCTCGAGGGCTATCTCGATCCTCGCATCACGGGTCGACTCTCTGAACCCATCGGCTTTGGCTTTGACCTCGTCAGCGCCAGTGTCGCCAGTGGGGGCGTCGCCAGTCGGGGCCCCCAGTGTCCCAACGACCAGAACCTCCTCATGATCGGCCTGGACCTCTAGATCGCCTTCGAACCATCCATCGGGGATCCTGGACCCGAACCATGTCGCGATCTCCTGCTGAACCGTCTGCTTAGACATCGTTGCCTCCTGTATGGTTGTAAGTATTATTACATACTTACAACCATACACATTCAATCAGCCTGGGAGGGAACCCGCCAGCAATGGCGAGGCTTCCAAAGCGATGTCTAGCACCTCGGATACGTCGCTCACCAGATGGATCTTCATCGCATCGCGCACTGTTTCGGGAACCTCATCGAGGTCTGGCTCATTGCGGATCGGCAGGATCACTTCAAGGATCCCTGCGCGTTTGGCGGCAAGGATCTTCTGCTTGACTCCACCTATCGGCAGCACCTTGCCTTGCAGGGTCACCTCACCCGTCATGGCGACGGTGCTTCTCACCGGGCGTCCCGTGAGCAGACTGGCCAATGCGGTGGTTATCGTTACACCCGCCGAGGGTCCATCTTTCGGCACGGCCCCCGCGGGAACGTGCACGTGGAAACGCTTGGAGATCAGCCCTTCATCGATGTCTTTCAAGTGGCCCTTCACGTAGGAAAGCGCGATCTCCGCCGATTCCTTCATCACGTCGCCCAGTTGACCGGTGAGAGTTAGGCCTTTCTCTCCATCTATCGCGGACACTTCGACGAAGAGAACGTCGCCACCAGTTCCCGTGACGGCAAGACCCGTTGCGACGCCAGGCACAGAGGTTCGCTCTGCTACTTCGAGTCGGAACTTCGGACGGCCGAGATAACCCTTGATCGCCTCAGCGGCCACTTCGACCGGAGGCTCGACCTCGTTGGATGCGATCTTGGTCGCGACCTTGCGCAGCACCTTACCGAGCTCGCGTTCTAAGTTGCGCACACCCGCTTCGCGCGTGTGATCGGCGATTATCGCCGCGATCGCGTCATCGGTGATGGCCACTTCAGCAACGTCAAGCCCATTGCGTTCGATCTGCCGGTTGAGCAGGTGATCCCTGGCGATGTCGACTTTCTCGTCTTCGGAGTATCCGTCGAGGCGGACAACTTCCATACGATCGAGCAGGGGGCCTGGGATGGTTTCGACGACATTGGCGGTTGGGATGAACATCACATCCGAAAGGTCCAGATCGACCTCGAGATAGTGATCGCGAAACGAATGGTTCTGCGCCGGGTCGAGCACCTCGAGAAGCGCCGACGATGGGTCACCCCGCCAATCGGAACCCACCTTATCGATCTCATCAAGCATGATCACTGGGTTCCTTGTGCCTGCCTCTTTCAGGGCCCTGACGATGCGCCCAGGCATCGCACCAACGTAGGTCCGGCGATGTCCGCGTATCTCAGCTTCATCGTGGATACCGCCGAGCGACACTCGGGCGAACTTACGGCCCATCGCCCTAGCCACTGACTCACCCAAAGACGTCTTGCCGACACCAGGAGGACCAACCAAAGTGATGATCGCACCTGAGCCGCGGCCCCCGGGGGCCGCGATCTTGCGCGCGTCGCGCAATTTCATCACGGCCAGGAATTCGATTATGCGGTCTTTAACATCGTCAAGCCCGGAGTGGTCCTCATCGAGGATGCGCCGCGCTTCCGCTATGTCGTATTGATCATCGGAGCGCACCGACCACGGTATCTCAACCATCCAGTCGAGGTAGGTGCGTATCCACCCATACTCTGGGCTCTGCTCGCTTGTGCGCTCGAGCCGGTCGAGTTCTCGCTCTGCCTCCTTCAACACACTTTCAGGCATCCCGGCGGCGGCAACTTTCGCTCGGTACTCCTGGGCTATGTCACCGTCTGAATCGCCTAGCTCTTTCTTGATCGCTTGCATCTGCTGGCGCAGGAAGAAATCACGTTGCTGCTTCTCCATACCTTCCGAAACATCTTTGCGGATCTTGTCCTTGAGGGACTGCTCGGCCAATACGTCTTTGCTCCACTCGATCAACTTCTCAAGACGCACTTCCACCTTCAACGTCTGCAAGATCTCGAGCTTGTCTTCGTCGGACAGATCAGGCGAGTAGCCCGACATGTCGGCCAGCTGTCCTGGGTCCGATATCGAGCGGACGATCCTTTTGATGCCAGGGTCCCCACGCCCGTCGAGGATCGCCTCGAGTATGGCCTTGTATTCGCGAGCGAGTTCCTGTGATCGCTCCGAGGGGATATCTGGATCGAGCTTGGACTCGACCTGCACCCAAAGTGCGGGACCCGATCCAGCAACGCCACTGCCGATCACAGCGCGATTCAATCCCCTCACGACGCAGACCTCGATACCGCTCGGCAGGGTGCCTTTGTCTTCGACCTTCGCTACCGTGCCGATCGACGCGTAATCGCCCTCGTTGCGCGGCACGAGCAGCACCAATCCGTCGGAATCGCTCGAAGCCTCCATGGCTGCTTTAGCGTCATCTCTGTCCAAGGTCACCGTTACGACCATGTGAGGAAGTACTACGCCGCCATCGAGCGGCAGAACCGGCAACACGAATGTTCTGAGATCTGGCATCTGATCCTCCGTTTCGTTCCCTCAGTTCTTGAAGATCGCCTGACCCTCTACTTCGATCTGGATCTTGCGACCGACAACGGCTGCTCCTGTTTCGATCACCGCATTCCAGGTTAGGCCGAAATCGAATCTATCTATCTCGCCTTTAACGCTGAACGCGGCCCGAGTCTCGCCTTGGGTGCCCGTGGTAACACCGTACAGTTCGGCTGTTAGTACGACCGGATTGGTCACATCTTTGATCGTTAGGTCCCCGACCACCTCATACGATTCGTCACCCGTGCCCTGCACCGAGGTCGAACTGAAAGTGATCTTCGGGAATCGTTCAACCTCTAGGAAGTCGCCTGAACGCAGGTGATCGTCGCGCATCGATTGGTTCGTTGAGATGGTAGCCGGGTCGATCGTTCCATCGATCTGGATCGTGCCATCTTCTTTGACTTGGATCGAGCCGTCGAACGAGTCGAAGCGTCCCCTCACCTTGGCGAAAACCAGGTGCCGCGCAACGAATTCCACACTGGTGTGCGCTTGGTCTAGGTGCCACGTTCCGGATGCTGGCGACTCCCCGATCTTGACCACTTGCAGATCCTGTTCTGCTTGTTTCGAGTCCATGGTTATCCTCCTGACCTGCCTTCGCCCCTTTGGCTTTTGGCTTAGTCGGTTATCTTTAGTAAGCGACTTTACGGCTGCCGGTTGAGAATGTCAAGTGGCTTACAGATAATAAGTCAAGCCGGTGCAGGTCCTGGCTCTGATCAGCCCCCCCTTTGGGTTAGTGTCTGCACATGTCGGCAAGATATGACCTCGTCGTTATCGGGGGCGGAGCAGGCGGCGAGGCTGCAGCATCATTAGCAGCCGAATCCGGAGCGAGCGTCGCCCTCGTCGAACGAGACCTTCTTGGGGGCGAGTGTGGGTTCTGGGCGTGCATCCCTTCGAAGAGCCTGATCAATTCGGCCAATCTTCACGCTTTGGGGGCCGACTATCCGTGGGATCGGGCATCGAAGCGGCGCGACTGGATCATCGCGCGGGAGGGCTTGGACTATCCCGATGACTCGCATCATGTTCAGAGATTGAAAGACGCGGGCGGCGTACTGGTAAGGGGTACTGCGAAGATTACGGATAAGGGGACCGTGCAGGTCGAGCGCGATGGCTCGACCGAGCTGCTTGCGGCCACCAACATCATAGTCAGCACGGGTTCGGTGCCTGTGATACCTGCGATCGAAGGCCTTGTCGAAGCTGGCTATTGGACGAACAGACAGGCGACCTCGCTGCGGATTCTTCCAACCAGCATCGTTGTGCTTGGCGGTGGCCCTGTTGGGATCGAATTGGCTCAGGTTTACGCACGGTTCGGCACCAAAACCTCTGTCGTGGAAGGAAACGATCGGATCTTGGCACGCGATCATCCCAAGTCATCGATGGTTGTGGCGGACCGGTTGAAACGTGAAGGTATCGATCTCAGGCTCGGGGTCAAAGCGCAGAAGGTCAGCGTCGCGGACGGAAAGAAAGTGGTGCACCTTTCAGATGGCACCACGGCGTCAGGGGCGGAACTATTGGTTGCCGTCGGCAGACGACCTTCCGACGTTCGCTCTATCGGAATCGAAAATGCCGGCGTTGTCCTTGACGAAAGAGGCGTGGTTCAGCCGGACGGTCAGATGCGGGTTGGCGATCACATCTTCGTTGCAGGCGACGTGGCGGGAGGCCTTCAATTCACACATGTCGCTGACTACCAGGGCCGAGTCGCGGCTCGCGCAGCGCTTGGCTCTAAGGCGATCGCCAACATGGCTACGGTTCCGAAGGCCACATTCACCGAACCCGAAACCGCTGCTGTGGGCCTCACCGAGGAAGAAGCACACGGTGGCGGTTTCGATGCGTTCGAGGTTTCGACAGATTTCGCCCAGAGCGCTCGTGGTCAAGCTCTAGAAGGCTCCGAAGGACACATCACTGTCACTGTCGATAGGGAGCGCAAGGTATTGATCGGCGCGTTCGCGGCTTGTCCGGGGGCCGCTGACATCATCCACGAGGCAACTCTGGCGATAAGGCAAGGCATCCCAGTGAGCGTTCTGAGCGACACCATCCATGCATTCCCCACCGGCTCTAGGGTATTCGGGGTCTTGATGTGGGATGCGCAGAAGCGTCTTGGTTGATCACTTGAGCAGGCGGCTCAATCTTCGATCTTTCAACACCTTGCCATCTGTCTGACACACAGGGCAGTAACACATGACGTGGTTCTCGTAGAAAACGGCTTCGATCGTTGTCGAACATCTCCAGCAAGGCTCAGTGTTATGCCTGTGGACACGAAGCGGCATCGGAAGCTTGTCGGGCAGCGGAAGCGACAGCTCCTTCTCGTAGTGAGCCAACGCGCCGCTTAGGCAAACGATCATCGACTCTCGCAGCTCATCCATCTGTTCAGCCGACAGATCGGCCGGCTTCTTGAAGGGCGAAAGCTTGGCCAGATGCAATATCTCATCAACCCATGAGCGGCCTATGCCAGCTATAACTCTTTGGTCTCGCAGGATCGAATGCAAAGGTCTGTTTCCCGAGAGTAACCCTTCGAGAGCAGGGGGTTTTGGCCATGCCTCGGGGCCGAGCGATGACAGGACTGCCTCGTTCTTTAGTTGTGAATCCTCGATGAGTTTGGCCCACGCGGACTGCTTGGTCCCGAACTCCCTCAGTCTCAGTTCTTTCGTACCCTCGATCGCGATCGCTATCCTCGTTGAGCGGTCCTTGATCGATGCGGGTTTGTCATACAACTGAAGGCGTCCCGCAGACATCAGATGGATGAGGAGACTGAACTTTCCTCCTGCACTGATCAGTAGATGTTTACCGCGTCGAGTTATCCGCTCGATCCTGAGCCCCGTCAATGCCTCGATGGGTGGCTCGAAACTCTTGAGTGTACTGAGGCCTTGGACCCGCACTTTGTCGATCTTCGCTCCTCGGGTTGCCTCACCGAGCAGCCGGGCGGTGATCTCGACCTCAGGAAGCTCAGGCATGGTCCCCGCCGGCCGCCTCTCTCAGTAACCGCCTAACGTCGTCGTCGGTGGTCGGCGAGAAATCGTCGTACCAGGCCCCAACCGCCAACAGGTCTTGTGGCTGATGCAAGCAACTGAGCGACTCACAGAGCGATCGGACCTGTACGCATGTTGAGGCTGCGCCAACTGGGACTGCGACATGCACGCTCTTGCAGTTTCCGATGCGGGCCGCCACGATGGCTGCTTTCATGCTGGCTCCTGTAGCTAGACCATCGTCGACGATGATGACTTCCTTACCCGAGATCGGCACCGGGAAGCGGCCAGCCCGCAGATCTTTCTCGCGCCGATCCACTTCGATCTGTTCGGTCACGATCGCTTTGTTGATCGCTTCCGACGAGATCCGCATCGACGCGATGACGGCCTCGTTGAGGATGCGCACGTCGCCACTGGCGACGGCCCCCATCGCCAACTCCTCATGTCCAGGCACTCCGAGTTTGCGAACAACCATGATGTCGAGTTGAGCCTCGAGGCCAAGAGCCACCTCGAATGCGACCGGAACCCCTCCCCTTGGCAGACCAAGGACCAATGGGTTCACGAACGAACGCTCTTGTAGTGCTTGGGACAAATGCCTCCCCGCTTGATGCCTGTCGGCGAACCTCACCTTCGACGCAGCCCGGTCAGGCGGCGCGGCCGCCAATCGGTGAGCGATCGATCACTCGACCAGGGGGCCGGCGGAGCCATGGTCAGTGTCGCAAGCGCAACCAAAACACGGTCATAATTAACTCTCCATCCGGTGAAGTCGATCCAAGCTTGATCGCGCGGCTTCAACGGGACGCCCTCGGTCTCCAACCGTGAATACGTCTCATCGAACTCGACCTTCGAAACCGTTATCGGATCGGTCGGTTTCGGATTTTCATCGAACGGGATGCTGAAGAAGGCCGCGATCCTGCGCAAAGATACATATCCAGCTCTGATGCACAACTCTGCATCGGGATCGCGTTGGGCATCTATCGACGACGCGCGGAAGGCGGCCGCGTCCAACACAGCACCCGCCGCCGTGACCCAGGAGTGTTTGGACTGCGGAGATCTGAAGAAGATCAAGGCCGGGAACGAAGTGTGCGTTTCCTCGATCTCGGCGAACCAGACCTCCCATTGCTGCCACATCGAACTTAGGCGATCCAGACCATGGATCCTGAAATAACGCGAGATAACTTCAACCGCGCTGGGAGGTGCGTTCCCTCTGATCTCCAATAACGCGACCAAAGTTTCGCGCCGCGAGAAGTTAGCGTAGAGACTTGGCAAGAAGGTGATGAGAAGTGCCAGCAGCAGCAAACCCAGCCCAGCCTCGGCGAACATCAGTGTTGTACCGAAAAGGTCATGCGGTCGACTCGTTCCGAGCGTCAGCAATGAAGAACCGCTGATCTGGAAAGCCTCCGAGAACCCGAGCGATCCAGCCGCCCAGAACATCGCGGCGAAACCTGCTCCTACCAAGACCTCCCAAGCGACTACAAGCGTGAGAAGGCTGACTGGAGCGAACAAGGCCATGACCTTGTCGCGCCTTTCGTAGTTTGCCTTGGGCCCAGCCCTTAGGACGAAGAGGCTTCGCATCAGGGCAAAGACCCAACCGGTGAGCCTTGCCGGAACAGCTCTAGGCAGAACGACCGATCTAACCGCGGAGCCAACTGTGAAGAAAATGACCAGCATTCCAGCCACGAACACCATGGTTCTGAGGATCATCGTTCACCCTCCTGGAGCGAGCGAAGGAAGTTACCATTGCGAATCAGATTACTAGGAGTAATCTAGTAGAACGATGAAAGAAACTTCGACGGGATTCAAGGGCCTGGCCCAACACGAGCCCTATTGCCCTAGGTTTCACAAGACCATGGAGATCGTTGGGCGCCGATGGACTGGGGCGATCATCCGCGCGATGGTTTCTGGGCACCAGCGCTTCAATGACATCTCGTCGGCCGTGCCCGGACTGAGCGACCGCCTTCTATCGGAGAGGCTGAAGGAGCTTGAAGCCGAAGGCATCGTCGATCGCATCGTCATCCCCGATACCCCGGTCAAGGTTGAGTACCACCTAACCGTCAAAGGGCAGGGCCTGGAACCAGTGCTCATGAAGGCTGCGGAGTGGGCCCAGAAGTGGCTGCCGCCCCATGACGACCCGTGCCGGAGCTGAAGCTCGCAGCACCAGCGCCGGTCTCACCCGAAGCTATCGTCGCAAGACCGTGGTCCAGTTCATTGTGCCATGCTGCCTGCTCGTCAAGGTCCCATTGCTGGATCGCCGACAAACGGTCTCCTCGCATGCACAACTGAGGGAACCTGCAAAGGTCCCCAGCCATTTCCAGAGCAGCGTCGAGTGCAGTGCTGTCTGGCACGACTCGGTTGACCAAACCGAAGCCGAGGGCTTCTTGGGCCGAAACGCCTCGACCGGTAAGGATCATGTCCATGGCACGGCTGTGACCGATGAGGCGCGGCAGCCTGATCGTTCCGAGATCTATCAAAGGCACTCCGAACCTACGGCAGAAAACGCCGAGCACGGCACTGTCGGCAGCGATCCTGAGGTCGCACCACAGCGCCAGTTCTAGTCCCCCGGCAACGGCATAGCCTTCGATAGCGGCGATCGTTGGTTTAGTTGTTCTCATGCGCGTTGGACCCATCGGACCTATCGCCTCGGGACTCAGATCACGCTGGTCACCCGAAGACATCGCTTTGAGATCGGCTCCCGCACAGAAGTTGGAACCGGCACCGGTCAAGATGGCAACCCAAAGCGATGGATCCTGCTCGAACCTTTGGAACGCATCATGAAGAAGCTGTGCAGTTGATGAGTCAACAGCGTTGCGTCGATCTGGCCTTGCGATGGTCACGACCAAGATATTTTCGAAACTCTCGGTCTTGATGCGATGGGTGGCGCTACTCATCCAACGCGCCGGTAGTTCCTGACAGCCATGGGAACGAACACTACTAGGATGGCGGCGATCCAAGCGATGGCCTTCCAAAGACTGTCGGAGGTCGGGCCCCCCAGCGAAAGGGCCCTCATGGCATTCACGACATTGGTGACCGGGTTCACTTTGGCGAATACCTGAAGCCAATGAGGCATCGACGCGGTTGGCACGAACACGGAACTGGCGAAGGTAAGCGGGAATAACCAGATGAAACTAGCGGTCTGCGCAGCTTCCGCGTCGCCGATGGCAAGACCTATGGTTGCGGAGATCCACGAAAATGCGAGACCGAACAACACGACCAATGCCACACCAGCCAGCGCGGGAATGAAGCCCGCGCGGAACCTGAAGCCGATCATCGATCCGATGGCGATCATGAGGCCGACGACGAACGAGTTGCGGATGGTGTCAGAGATGGTTCGGCCGGCAAGCACGGCAGACCTGGCCATGGGCAGTGAGCGGAACCTGTCGACCATCCCCTTCCCCAGATCGTCAGCGAGCCCGATCCCTGTGGCGGTCGAGCCGAACACGACGGTTTGAACCAAGATCCCGGGGATGAGGAATTGGATGTAATTCACGCCAGGCGTGCGGATGGCGCCGCCAAACACATAAGCGAACAACAGGATGAACATGACCGGTTGGATGGTTGAGAAAACCAGAAGCTCGGGGATGCGTATATAGCGAAGCAGATTGCGCTTGGTCATCGCCATCGCGTCGGACACAACCCAGTAGATGCCGCTACGACTTTGCGTTGTTACTTTTGGCCGTGTTGAGATGGTCAAGAGTCACGTCCTTCTGCGCGCCTGCGCCGTTTCCTTTGTTTTGGACTTAGAGCGACCTCTTCTGATGAAGCCCGGCCGGTCAATGCGAGAAACACGTCATCGAGGGTTGGCCTTCTTGTAGTGAGCCCGGCGATCTGGATGCTGGAGGAATCCAATCGGCGAACAACCTCGGCGACGACCGAAACATCCGAAGACAAGGGCGCGGATAGTTCCATCTCTTCTTCATGAACCGTAACTTCGCTGTTGATCACTTCATGGATGATCCGCTTACCTGCTTCAAGGTCGGCGGCCTGACTCAGTCTCACTTCGAGCAATTCACCACCAAACTTCTTCTTCAGTTCCTCGGGAGCGCCTTCGGCGATGATCGATCCATGATCGATCACAGCGATGCGCTCTGCTAGATGGTCTGCCTCTTCCAGGTATTGGGTCGTGAGGAGCACAGTTGTTCCCTCTTTCACCAGTTCGTCGATCACGTCCCACAAACCTAGCCTGCTGCGTGGGTCCAAACCCGATGTTGGTTCGTCGAGGAACAAGATCCTTGGCCTTCCAATCAGGCTCGCGCACAGATCCAGACGCCGGCGCATGCCGCCCGAGTACGTCTTCGCAGGGCGATCGGCGGCATCGGTGAGTTCGAACCTCGCTAGCAACTCGTCACCGCGTTGATCGATATCTGCTTTCGCGAGGTGGTAAAGACGCCCAACCAGGCTGATGTTCTCGCGACCGGTCAACATCTCATCTACGGCCGCCGCCTGGCCCGCTAGTCCGATCAAGGTCCGAACTTTCGCCGGATCCTTGGCCACGTCGAAGCCTGCCACTTCGGCATAACCGGCATCCGGGCGAAGAAGTGTGGTCAAAACTTTGATCGCCGTCGTCTTGCCTGCACCGTTGGGCCCGAGCAAACCCACTACCGAACCCTCTTCGACCAATAGGTCGATGCCTTTCAAAGCGTGCACATCGCCGAAGCTTTTAACCAAACCTTCAGCGCGTATCGCGGGCTTGCCATCCATGATGCTCGTCCCCCTTTGGAAAGTTCCTCCTTCGGCGTCGAAGCAGGAGATGACAAGCTACACGACCATAGGTATTACGCGCGGCATCTCACTTGGCTTGGCTGGCGAGCTTAGGTTTGTGTTCCAGATTTCTAAGGCCGTTCCAGGCCAGGTTCACAAGGTGGGTGGCCACCCTTTTGCGACTGGGCTTGCCCTCTTCGAGCCACCACTGCCCTACCAGCGCGACCATGCCAACTAACGCATGCGAATAGATGGGGGCTAGGTCGCTATCGAACCCATGCGACTTCAATTCGCTGACAAGTATGTATTCCACCTGGGTCGCGATGTCGCCGATCAAGCTGGCGAAAGTGCCAAGGGTGCCGGCCACTGGCGAGTCTCGGACGAGGATCCTGAAACCGTCCTGCTCATCGTCGATGTAAGTTAGCAGCGCAATAGCCGCCTGTTCCAACATCATGCGAGGATCGCTGGCGACGAGCGACTCGGTCATGCGATCGAGCAAACGCTTCATCTCTCGGTCAACAACTACGGCATAAAGGCCTTCCTTGCCCCCGAAGTGTTCGTAGACAACCGGCTTCGATACCCCAGCGCGCTTGGCAACCTCCTCGATCGAAGTTGCCTCGAACCCTCTCTCGGCGAAGATGGCTCTTCCTACATCGAGCAATTGCTCCCGCCGTTGCTGCCCAGACATCCGCAATTTTGGCTTTTCCGCGGTCAAGGTTCTAACGCTGCTCCGGCCTCGAACTTCTTCGCCTCCATCTGCTGGCGCGTTGGGACGTGCACATCGTAGGCGAGACCAACTTTCTCGAGGACCTTGATGAAGACTGCACTGGGGTCGAACTGCCAGGATCGAAGGCCATGTACCGCGGATGATGGAAATGCGTGATGGTTATTGTGCCATCCCTCGCCGAACGAAAGCAGCGCCATGATCCAGTTGTTAGTGCTTTCATCTCGCGCATCGAATTCTTTGGAGCCATAGAAGTGGCAGATCGAATTGATGCTCCATGTGACGTGATGCAGAAGGAAGATGCGCACCAAACTGCCCCAGATGAATGCAGTGAAGGCCCCCCAAAGGGTCCCGGTCAGGATGTAGCCCATGAGCGGGGGGAAGGCGAAGGAAGCGACGATGAACGCTGGGGCTTGACGGTCAACCCACCTCATTGCTGGGTCCCTTAGCAGATCAGGTGCGAAGCGCTGGACATTGGTGTGCTCTTTGTCGAAGAACCATCCCATGTGGGCATGCCAGAGTCCGCGAAGTACGCCGGAGATGCCTTCGGCTTCGGTCAAGTGCGGCGAGTGAGGGTCGCCCGGTTTATCTGTGAACGCGTGATGACGCCTGTGGTCCGCCACCCACTTTATGACACCGCCTTGTACCGAATAGGAACCCGCTATAGCAAGCGCTACCTTTACGGCCTTGGGGGCATCAAAACTTCGATGCGTGAGAAGTCTGTGGAAGCCAACGGTCACGCCCATTCCCGACACGATGTATGTGAATGCAAAAATCACCACGTCACTCCAAGAGATACCTCGCCCCCAAACGAGCCATACCGCTGCGATGACCCCCAGGAATGGCAGGACAGTGACCACCACGGTCAATCGTCGCTCGAGTTTGCGTTTCGAACTGGCGTCGGGGATGACGATGGGAGTGACGGGTCTGGTTAGCGTCTGCATTTCCAAGAGGGCCTCCATTCAAACTTACGGTAACGTAGGTTACGTTACCGTAAGTTACTTTCGGCGTCAACCCCCTAGACGATCCCGTCGAGCCTTAATACTTCGATGGCGTCATCTCCGTAACCCAGCTCGCCAAGCACCTCATCGGTGTGCTGCCCGAGACCGGGGACCGCTCGCAGTTTGTCTGGCGACGACAAAGGGAACCGAACCATAGGGATCTCACCCACGGGCGAGCTTCCCTTTACGAACATCCGCCGGTGTTTCAATTGGGGATGCTCGACCACTTCAGACATCGAACGCACACTCCCGAAAGGCAAGCCTGCTTGCGCCAATCTCGATGACCAATGATCACTTGGTTTCGATGAGATGGCATCGGCGACGAGCAGATTCAACTCCTGCATGTTGTCGCGCCGCGATGTCATCGAATCGAACCTCGGATCATCGCGCCAGAGCGGCTGCTCGACGACTTCGCAGAACAACTTCCAGTGCGGCTCGCTTGCGACCGCGACATTCACGAATCGACCATCTTGTGCCAAGAAGGGGCCGTAGGGGCAGATGAACTGATGACGCATGCCTCCTCGCGCCGGTTCCTCGTGACGGTGCCACCACTGATGCGGAAAATACCCGAGCCAGAACGCTGCCGAATCGAGAAGGGCCAGGTCGATGAACGATCCGAGTCCGTCATAACCACGCTCGATCAAGGCCCCCATGACCGCCATCACGGCATGTGAACCCGCGATCAGATCGGTGACTGGCATACCAACCTTCGCGGGGGCATCGGGATATCCATTGGTCAGCAAGATCCCCGACTCGCCTTGAACCAGAAGGTCATATGCCTTCACATCTTTGAATGGTCCATCTTGGCCGTATCCGGAAAGACTGCAGTAAACCAGACGTGGATTCACGCCACGCAGGTCCTCGGGACCTATGCCGAGCTTGGCGACGGTGCCTGGCGTGAAGTTCTCGATGAAGACGTCTGCCGTCGCAGCCAGCTCGCGGATGATCATTCGGCCCTGCGGCTTGCTTGCGTCGATCGTGATGTCGCGCTTTCCCATGTTGAAGGCTACGAAACCGCTCGAAAGGCCTTCGACGTAGTCGTCCCAACCTCGAACTACATCGCCAGAGCCCGGTCTTTCGATCTTGATGACGTCGGCGCCCAGTTCGGCCATGATGCACGACGCGAAGGGCAGGGCGACGGCTTGCTCGAAAGCAACAACCCTCACGCCACGTAAAGGGCCCTCGCCCGACTTTTCATCTAGCGACGATGCGATCGATCCCCTCCCGCCCGGCTACGGCCCACAACTAGTCGGTCGCGACGGGCGTTTCGACTGGTGCATCGAGGGTTATCGTCGACTCTTGTCTCTTGTTCAACTCAGCCTGACTCTTGAGGAACTTCGCAACGCCCGTGCGGTGGATGAGGCCTCCACTCACCGATGGGCTTAGTGCGTGGATGACAGGGCCCAACTTCCCCAGAGCAGAATTGACCTTCACCTCAGCCGAGTTGTTTATGACAGCCCCGACGGTAGCTTTAGCAACAGCGTCGACGGAGACGGCCCCCGCCGCCGATGGAGCAGGGCGGCCCCAACGTTCGAACATGCCACCCTCGACGAAACCCGGGCAAACGACAGACACACCCACACCGTGCTCGGCCAATTCCAAACGAAGCGATCGACTGAACCCTACGACGGCATGCTTCGAAGCTGAGTAAACACTGTTGTGAGGGACCGGAAGAAGGCCAGCCATCGACGAGATGTTCACGATGTGCCCCGACCTACGGTCGATCATCGCTGGTGATACCAGTCGCGTGAGGGCGATCAAGCCTGTTACGTTGACCTGGATGATCTGCTCGATCAGATCTAGGTTCATCTCCTCGAAGTCATAAACCTGTTCGACGCCCGCGTTGTTGACGAGGACGTCGATGCCACCAAGGTTTAGGGTCGCCTGCGCCACCAAAGCTTCCAACGATGAACGATCCCCTACGTCGGTAGGTATGGCCGTTGTGCTTATCCCCTCCGCTTGAAGCGCAGAGGCAACTTGCTCGAGTTCGCCCTTCGACCGGGCTGCGATCGCCAAACGCGCTCCCTGCTTGCCGAACTGCCTTGCCATCTCGACCCCGAGACCGCGAGAGGCCCCCGTGATCAGTACGCCCTTGCCTTTCAATTCCATCGATTACCACCTTCCGGATGTTGGGATGGGCCAGCGGGAACCGTTCGAGGCCGCATGGTCCTTCAAGGAAACTCTGGTCATCAAGGGTAACAAAAAGGAGTCAGACGAGGCTCTTGTCTGGTTCGGGCGATAGATGAGATTCAAACGTTATCGAAGGCAGCAGCCGGTCAAGCCATTTGGGCATCCACCAGTTGAGGTCTCCCAGCAATCGCATCGTCGCTGGCACCAGCACGATCCTTATGATGGTTGCATCGAGGAACACCGCCGCGGCCAGCCCAAAACCCATGGCCTTGATGGGGATGAGCCTTGCAAGAGCGAATGCGCCGAACACCGTAACCATCACCGCCGCAGCACTAGTGATTATGCGGGCAGTGTGTTCCAGTCCCCAACCAACGGCTTCTGTGTTGTCTTTGGTCTTTAGGTACTCCTCCCGGATCCTTGCCAGAAGGAACACCTCGTAGTCCATCGACAAGCCGAACAAGATACAGAACAAGAACAACGGCAAGAACGATTCGACGATCCCTTCTGACTTGAATCCGAGAAGGGTTTGTCCATGCCCCTGTTGGAAGACGAAAACAACAAGACCATAAGCGGCCAGCACCGACGCTAGGTTCATCAAGATCGCTTTCAATGGAAGAAGGATGCTTCTGAGGAACAGCATGAGAACGATGAACGAAAGCACCAACACCAAACCTACAACCGAAGGCAGGGCCCCGGTTACCTCCTCGTTGATGTCGTGGTTCAGGGCCGGGTCCCCACCAACGGCGATCTTCAGCGAAGGAAAGTTTCTCGCGATGGTTCCGCGGAGCCGGTTGATCAACGATTGCACCTCGGCCGAATTTGGTTGATGTTTACTCACCAGGGTGAGGGTGGTCGACCTACTGTCTTTGGCGATCATCGAAAAAGCGAATGGAGAAAGGCGCGGATCTCGAAGCGCCTGCTGGGCTTCTTGCTCCGAGACTCCAGGAACCAAAGTGGCGATCGACGTTACGCTTGCAACTTCCTTGTCCGAGGCAAGTCTGTCGCTCAATGCGAAGATGTCCTTGAAGGCCGGCCCGGTTACCAGTTGGTCCGCCTTTACGACAAGAACGATAGGCCCGATCTGACCGGAGCCGAAGGCGCTAGCAGTTAGTTCAAGTGCCCGGCGCGGCCCCGACGATGCCGGCAATATCGAAGGGCCAGATGATCCAAGTCGAAGCGACCTAACGGGTGAGGCGAGCAACGCGATAATCGTGATCGAGATGATCAAGGGTGCGACGGGACGTCGCATGATGAAGTGCGCCCAGCGCCGCCACATGCCGCCGGTTTCGCCCCCCGCCGTTCTGCGACTGAAACTGAGCGCGTTCACGCCTTTGCCCAATACCGCGAGCAATGCAGGAAGCAGGGTCAGAGCTGCGGCCCCGGCGAAGAACACGGCGATCATCGATCCGGCTCCCATCGAGCGGAAAGCTGGCAGCTTCACGAGCAAGGTTCCTGAAAGGGCGACGACAACGGTAAGAGCCGATACGAAGACTGCCTTTCCGCTAGTGGCGATGGCCTCTGCGATCGCATCGTTGCGATCTCGGCCAGCACGGGACTCTTCCCGATAACGAGTCAAGATGAACAATGAATAATCGATACCAACACCGATGCCGATCATCGAAGCGATGTTTTGGGTGAAAAGGCTCACAGTCGTAGCCGATGCAAGCAGTGATATGAGTCCGAACGAAACGAAGAGGCTGATGAGCGCGAGCACCAGTGGCACGCCGGCTGCCACCACCGACGCGAATGCGATCACCAAGATGACCAAGGTGATGGGAAACGCAACCTTCTCGGCGCGCTCCAGGTCATGGGTAGTCGTCTTAGAGAACTCGGAGTAGAACGGCCCTCCCCCAGTCAATAGCACCTCGACGCCCGACCCCCTCGAAGCATCGTCGACGGCTCTTTGTAGAGCATCGGTGTGCTTCAGTACTTCGTCCTGAGACTCGGACAGGCTTGCAGTCGCGATGGCGGTGTGACCATCCTTTGATACCGATCTTTGCGGAGTTGCGAATGGATCTGTGACCGATGCAACACCACGTCCCTTTCGCAGCGCCTGGATCGAAGCCGCCACGACCTGTTTGAAACGCGCCTCGGAGGCGTCGAGGGTTTGCGAATGGAAAACCACGAGGTCGTTGAACTGATGTTGGGCAGTGAAGTCCTTCGCCAGCGACTGCTTGACCTGGTCGGATTGTGAACCCGCCACTTCGAAGCCCCCTTGCGATAAGCGGTCTTGAAGTTTTGCGGCTTGCGGACCAACGGCCCCGATCGCAATGATCCAGATCGCAAGCACGATCCAGCGCTTGCTAGCACACCAACTTCCCAGCCGATAAAAGAAACTGCGATCGCCCGATGTGTTCATCGCGTCTTAGCCTTCACTGGATCCCCCTTACGTGCGAATATCAACCCACAAGAGCATATGCGTGTTACCCTTGCTGTACAGGCAACGAGGTTGCCTCGTGGGTTTTCTCCCTTGTTTGCTCCTATCGGCGTTCTCGGGTGATCAACCCTCTTGAGAAACAGCCCCCGCCCAAAGAGGCGGAAGGAGGAACATTGAGTACCAGGAGTTTCGCGGAACTAGGCGCGTCCAAACGCACGGTCGAGGCACTAGAGGCCCGCGACATGAAGCATGCATTCGATATCCAAGCACTCGTCATCCCAGACGCGATGCAGGGCCGCGACGTGCTTGCCAAGAGCAGAACTGGGTCCGGAAAGACCCTGGCCTTCGCAGTGCCAATCGTGGAATTGATCAAGCCAGCCGACCCTAGACCGAGCGCATTGGTGTTGGTCCCAACACGAGAGCTGGCAACCCAGGTGACGCAGGAATTTCAGCACATAGCGAAAGCTAACGGCCTGAAAGTAGCAGTTGCCTACGGGGGCGTTGGGCTTCAAGACCAGGCTCGATTGGCATCGAAGAGTCACATCTTGATCGCCACTCCCGGAAGACTCGAAGACTTAGCCGACCGCAAGATGATCAACCTCGACCGCGTCAGGATCCTCATCCTTGACGAAGCGGATCGCATGCTCGACATGGGCTTCCAACCACAAGTCGACCGAATCGTTCGCAGGATCAAAGGCCCCCGACAAACCATGTTCTTCTCGGCCACCCTCGACGGTCGCGTTGGTCAACTCGCCACTTCTTACACGAAGGACGCAGTTCTACGCGAAGTCGACTCGCCCAAGTTGACGGTCGAAGAGGTGGAGCATGTTTTCACGGCGGTAACCGCAGGAGACAAGATCGGCGCTTTGGTCGATGTCCTCAGGAAAGATCGCGAGCACGCCCTGGTTTTCGTGAGAACAAAAAGAGGCGCCGACCGGTTGGTTCTTAAACTCAAGACCCATGGTGTTCCAGCAGTCGCTATGCATGGAGACATGTCTCAAGCCGCCCGCGAACGTTCCTGGTCCAAGTTCCAGTCGGGCAGAGCCAATGTCTTGGTTGCGACCGATGTTGCAGCACGAGGGCTCGACCTCGATCGCATAAGTCATGTGATCAATTTCGACCCTCCGGAAGACGAGAAGGCCTATGTCCACCGCGTCGGAAGAACTGCGAGAGCAGGGCGAAGTGGCTCGGGAATCACGCTTGTTACACCCGAACAGAACGGCGACGTTGGGCGGATCGCGGCAAGGCTCGACCTCAATGAGCAGTTCGAAAAGGATGGACTCAAGGTCCCAGCCCCGGCGATCGCATTCACTAGTGGACGCGGACGCAAGTCGATGATGGGCAGGCGCCCGAGGAGAAGGTTCTAGTTCTCCAAAAGGGCTAGAAGACTCCTACGAGCGGCTTCCAATCCTTGACACCAAGGCGGCTTGCGATCTGTTCGGCACGGGCTTCAGCACCAGGTACGCCGATCCCAAAGTGGATACTGACCGCCATCGCTAAGCCTTCTTCATAGAGCGACTTAGATTCGATAGCGGTTGCGATCGCCGACCTGACGGCCTCTTTCGAGCGAGCATAGTCACAGCTTTTCGCATGGACCGTGGCCGACAAGCGATCGATCATCGACAGCTGCGCTGGACTCAGACCCTTACGATCAGATCCCAGAAGATCGGGCGAGGATCCTTCGAATACCTCCGCCTCGGCCTGCCAAAGATGGCACTGCAGCGTCAGCCACTCCGAGCCCAAGGCAACCGACCTTTGTTCGGCTTCCTTAAGCATCTCAAGGCCCTCGTCGGGCCGCCCGCCGCGGGCCGCTGCCCTTCCCTTATTACTGGTCGCAAGCGCGATGCCAACTTCGAATCTCGATGGCCTCCAACCGTCGAGCGCGTCTTGGAACAAGTTTTCGGCTTCGGCCAATCTCGCCTGATCGGAATAGATCTCACCGATGTTATTGGCTATCGTCGCTGTACCGGTTACGTCACCCGAACGTATCCGCACGTCCTTACTGCGTTCGTAATACGAAAGAGCATCGGTCCATCTGCCTTGATCGTAAGCATCGGCGCCGAGATTGTTGAGAACCCATCCCAACTGCCTCAAGTCCCCGATCTGTTCGTAGATAAGCAGCGGCATCTCACTGAACTTCCCCGCTTCGGGGTCCCCCAGTGCGCCGTAGATAGCTTGCAGGAGACTATGCGCGTGAGCCAGCCCGGGACGATCGCCTGCTCGTTCTGCAACTTCGGCGGCTTGTTTTGCGATCGGGATACTTCGCTTCAAGTCGCCTCGCAACCGGACGATATTCGCCCGCCCCACTAAGAACCGGGTCCTCAACATAGGATCGTCGCCATGTCGGTCGAGGAGCCCGAGCCCGGTCCCCCAATCGCGCATAGCAGAATCGAGTCTGCCTAGCCGCAGTTCTATCTCGCCGAGCTGTCGCAGTATCCCGGCTTTCGTCAGCGGATCGGTTGCGAGACGTCGCGCCTTTTTGTAGTAACCGATCGCCTCTTCATAAAGCCCGCTGAACTCTGAGACCTTGCCTAAGTCATCGAGTAAGTCGATCACCTGCGAGGTGGATACATCGGGTATGCGACGGCTAGCTTCCAAGGCTCGTTTATAAAAGGTGGCAGCTTCCGTGTTGGCATAGCGCGACTGGGCCCTCTTGCCCGCGGCGAGACTGTATCGCCAGGCCTTCAGGTGCTCGCCAGCGGCGAAGAAATGGAGTGACAACATGTCTTCGGAGTCTTCGTCGTCGCTGGCGGTTGCAAGCATCTCGCTTTCGATGAGAGTTCCCAGCGACGCATGTAGCTGCCTTCGAGACTTGAACGACAGACCTTCATAGGCAACTTCGCGAAACAGATCGTGGCGGAACCTGATCTTGGAGTCCTCGGGAACCAGGAAGTATCCGAGGCCACGAGTTATCTCGACTTTATGGTCACGACCCAACCGGTGGGACTCATCTACTTGGCGAAGCAGATCGGATTCGAATATCGGCCCTAGCACCGAGGCAACTCTAAGCACCCTTCGCTCTTGCCTCGAAAGTCTGTCGACCCGAGAGGCGATCATGGCTTCGAGGCTCTCGGGTAATTCGCCGCCGTCGCTTCCAGAGCCTTCTGACTCGATAAGTTCCCGCAGGAACAGAGGGTTTCCTCCAGACCTGCGAGCGAGTTCCGATATGCGGTGCTGACTGAGCAGCAGCGATCGGCCAGCTTCCTTAGCCATCGCCTTCATCGCATCGAAGCCGAGCGGCGCGAGTTCCATCTCGAGATCCAATGTGCCAGGGCTGGCTATGTATCCCCGGTCTGGGTACCGGCGCGCGATGATCACCATCCACCTTCGCGCCCGGTTGGTTACAACCATGTGATCGATGAGTTCAGAACTCGCCTCATCGGCCCAGTGAGCGTCCTCTATCAGGAAGAGCAACGGACCGGCCGTAAGAGACTCGATCAGATCCACAACGGCTTCGTGGAGTTTGCCTTTACGAAACGCAGGGTCGAGCGCGTCGGCCTCGGGCGTGGGATCCACCACGGCACCTACGACCGCAGCCACCAGTGGCAGCCATCGATGCAAGTGAGGTGCCGAAGTACTGACGACTTCATCGAGAACTTTCCCAGCAGGGGCCGCCCCCAGGTCAGCGCCTATACCGCACAACTCGCGAACGACCGACGTGAAGATGGAATAAGGCGTTGAAGATCGATATTGGAATGCCTGAGTGGTGATGATGTTCATTCCTGAAATCTGGCTCACGAACTCCTCGATCAATCGAGACTTACCCAGACCGGCATCACCTGATATCTGCACCGATTGGCCCCCTTGGTGCAGTGCAGCCAGGCGCTCGTGAAGGCGAGATAGTTCCTCCTGTCTCCCATGAAGAGGGGTCTGCTCCCTGGCCCTGCCTCTTGGATCGTTGCTGATGAACCGGATGTCTACGGGAGTAACCGCCGCTGACTTTCCTTTCGGCAGGAAGGGTTCGGTTCGCTCGAACTCCACCCGCACGTCCAAGCGGTCGAGCACAGACTCTGTCGTCAGCACTTGTCCCACGTGAGCCTGTTGCATCAAACGCGCAGCCAGGTTCACTGCATCGCCCATGACTGTGTAAGTCCTACGGAATTCAGTCCCTATCTCACCTGCGAAAACATGGCCCCGGTTGGCCCCGATCTTCACCGGGAGTTCTGAAGCGTCCGAGATCGTTCGCAGTGCCCTCATCAGACGCTCTTCATCATTGCCGGTTGCAACAGGAGCGCCTGCGGTCAATATGACCTTGGCGCCGCGCGGATATACGTCCGTTCCCAGGAAACAAACGTCGAAGGAATCGCATGTCCCCTGCACCATCGAGATGAATCGCTCAAGGTCCACGGCAAATGCCTCTGGCTGTGCACCGGTAATCATCGTATCGATATCCGTGAAGCAAACGAAACCGATCGACACTCTGCGATGTTCAGCCTCCGCGTCACCAGATGACACCTGTGCCCTAACGCGTTCGGGAAGGAACGTATACAGATCTATTGGCATCACTGGATCTTCATTCGGTCTCGATCCAACCAGGGAACGATTGAACTTTTTGAGGATGAAGCCTGCGCCCTTTTGCTCTCCAACAAGACCGTGCTTTTCGAGAAGGACGGCCACCGCCTCCGACATCACCACCTCACCCGCCTCGGCGATAGTTTCCATGTCCCCGGTGATGGTTGAACCCTCGCCGGCCACTATCAGTTCGCGGTGTGATCCTCCAACCAAGAAAAAGTCGAACGGCCCTGTGTGCAAACCCGCACTCATGCGTAGTCGAACCGGTCCCGCTGAGGTTTCGACCCGGCCGATGCGCCCTATCTGTCTTTGCATGCGACTCACCACCTCGGTTGCATGCATCAGATGTTGGTCGCCCCTGAAGAACAACAGCAAGGCATCGCCGCCGAACTTGAGAAGACCACCCCCGTGAAGGTGGGCAGTCTCCAGAAGGCTAGAAAACGTGGAATGGATCGCGCCTGTGACTTCCTCGGCCCCGACCTTGCCCTTGGATGCGAGCTTCTCCGACATCTTGGTGAAGCCGGAAAGGTCGGCGAAGATCATCGACCCTTCCAGGCGTCGCCATAGCTTGCCGGGTTCCTCCTGATCCCAGGCGAGGACCAATCTTGGGATGAAGGGGACTAAAGCGTCTTCTGGCACGCTTCTATTAAAACCCCCACCGGGCGATGGGGTACAGGGCAACGCCTGGTTCTCTATTTGAACTTGAAATCGACGAAGTGGGTTTCGACGCCATTGAACGTTACGAGCAACCTGCGGCACAGGCCCGACCAGCCTGTCTTCGGTGTATCAACCACGTCGAGGTACTGGCCCGAGACCGAGTCGTACTTCAGGCCGATCCCCAAGGAGATGACCGTTGGATCGCTAAGCAGCGATTCGGTCCGGTTCGAATCGCAGCCGATAGCTCTCCATTCGAGACCAAGGTCCGACTGCTTTAGGCCGTCGTAAGACTTTCCGCTCTGGTCACGCAGGAACCACTTGAGTGGCACGGCCTGGCCCCCCTGCACGGTATTTATCTGTCCCGAGGTGCTGTCGGTGCCGGTCACGGGAGTCTTGAAACCATCGAACAGAGAGTGCACGTAATACACGGCGTCTTTGATGGTCACATTGCCCGCCGCATCTGCAGCCTTCACCTGAAAGATGTTCTTACCGGGCTTGGAGGTATCGATCGCCGTTGACGGTGAGACCGTGCCAACGCACGAGTCGATCGGGGACTCGACATCCGAACACGAGTACGAAGCGTTGACAGTCTGACCTAGAGTCAACACCGTTCCGTTGATAGGCGAATCGATCGTTATCTTCGGAGGGTTAGAGTCGCCGAACTCGCTCGACTTGTTGTATGAACGAGAGACATTGCCATGATTGTCAACAGCCTGTGCGCTGAATTTCAATGAAGGACTACTGGCAGCAGCCGATCCGCGGAAGCGGTCCGTGCCGGGCAATTGAGTCAACTTGATGTATCTAAGAGTCCCGCCTTCACTCAGCAATATGGAAGCTCCGGCGATGTCCGTGTGGTCCGACGGCGTTTCGTCTCTAAGTTCCACCTCGAAGGTTGCGACATAGTTCCCCGGGGTCCCCGAGACGGTTCCTTCGACCCGGTTGAATATGGCCGCCAGGTTGTCGCTGGTCGATGATGAAAGGTAAAAGACCCTCGTGTTCAATGAGGTGAACTTCCGCATGGTACCTATCACATGACCGTTGGACAAACCAGAAGAACGGAACTGAGTAGTCAGCACGTTCAGCCGCTGACGCAGACCCTGAGGCGTTAAGAACGAACTCACATTGGCCGCGATCGGTGTCGAGAGATCATCGAATTGAGGTTCGGGTGCGAACCGCGCCTCGTCGACAACCGGGACCGAGATCACAGGGTCGAAACCTGTCAGGGTTTGATAAGTTCCGCCCGTGATGTATACGCCCTTCGCGACCATCCCATTGACGGTGGCGTCTTGTCCGGTCCTTGCAGCGATCGGTTGATAAAGAGCTTCCTGCGGCTGCTGGTTATCGGCTTGCAAGATCGTTCCATCGGGCGTTGTCGTTGATGAATAACTCGGGTTCAGGTCGATACTTGCGGCCTGCAGCGATGTGTCAGGGTCGTTCATGACCACAGGCGGCGTGGACGCCGGCGTAGTTGGAGCGACATCGAGATGCCACATCGGCAGTCCCCACAAAGTGAGCTCTTCGGAAGATTTCTTCTGAACCGGATCATAGAGATCCTGCTCGCCGAAGTAGGTGTTCTTGGCGAACTCGAGCGCCTTGCCCGTGCTGTACCCGTTTTTCAGATTCTGCGCGAACAGGACCATGAGGCGCTCAGACGCTGCGATGGTGTATTTGCCCCCATAGCCGTGTCCGTAGTTAGCGACCAAACCCACTGCTCCTTTCGAAGCTGTGAATTGCGCCCAGTCGTTCAACCTCCTGGCTTGATCGACCGTAGGCGAAGTGAGCAGTACGTCCTCTGGGTTCGCTCCGAGGTTGCAACCCATGGCGAAGATCAGCGAACCGCTGAGATCTGTAGTTGAAAGGTCAGCGGTTGACAGCGTTTCTGCCAGGTTCTTGTTGGCATCGCCATTGGCCGACAGGATCTTCGTGTGATTCGCGTGCCCGTTAGGCGAGATGACCCGGCCTGTGCCGAAGATCGGCTTCAGCTGCGAGGCCGTCCAGGTGTCGTTGATAAGGGTGGTTGGACCACCGAGGATCTGCTGAAGCGACGTCGCCATGTCTGACATGAAGTCATATCCGGAGCTTTGCGTCGTGCCAAGTTGCAAGATCCCGTTGGCATTCTTGAAACGGCTTATCCCACCGACGATCTGCGATTCAGTTTCGCCGAGCCGGCCGATCGCCAGATCAGGGACGTAATGGTAATAGCCGAGCCACGGCACCGGGTTGAAGTCGGCGTAAGGAGCGTCTGACATCACATAAGAGTCTGCGAAGCTCGCATAGAACGCATTGTTCTTGGCCCCGCCGTCGGTCCGCGTTGTAAACGCAGCCTCTTGGGTGTAATCGAGTTCATTGAAGTAAGTGTTCAGGTCGGGGATACGCGCTTGCGGCACGATGCGATCAGTTCCGGCGATCACCATGCTCTCGAGCGAGTTAGTTCCGTTCGGTATCAAACCTCTCACCAGCGCGTTGATCGAGCGGGTGACAGTATTGGCCTTCTCCGGATCGCACGGATCCTGATCCCATGCTGTATATGCCTGTTGCAGGGCAACTTCGTTCGGCGTGTCGTTGCGGTCGAGGTTGATGACTTGCCCCATCACGTCTGAGCGATTGATGAACGCTGGATCGCTCAGTGCATTCGCCACGTTGTTCGCGGCAGTTGACCCATAGCTGTCACCGAACCGCTTCTTGTTGACCAGCACGATCGTCTTGGTCCCCTGGGTCACGATGTTGTTCGCCACCCCAGCCGCTGTCTGGTTGGGGAATGCGAACGTCGTTGGCGCACATGGGGGTTGTGGGGCGGGGTCGATCACCTGGGCACGCAGGACGGCGGGCTGGTCTGAGGACGCGCTTAGGTACCCGTTGGCCTGCACTAAGAAGTAGTCGTCGGACGTTAGACCAACGGGCACCGTCACGTCGACCTCTTCTTCGTTCAAAGACCTGCTTGCTGAGATGCCTGCAACCGCAAGTCCGCTCTGCAGAGGAACATCTTGCGCGACCTGAGGCTGGGAAGGCTGAGTCGAGCTGTTGACATTAAGGCCTGGGTCCGAAAGAGGCGACCCGATGATCGATATATCTCGTAGCGGTGAGCCGATGATCGATATGTCACGCAATGGGGAACCTGCCAAAGACTGGGCAGGACCCGAGTTGGCGGGCAGGTAAACAACCAGGTCAGCATCGACAGGCAGATGGCTGAGCATGAACCGCACCCGGGTCCCCGCGACGGACTTACCAGATGGCCCAACGGGGACCGGGAGCTTGAACAGATCGACATCTCCCGGACGCGAGATATGCGTGAAGTAAACGTTGTCGGCCGCCATCGGTGTTGCCGATGCGATCGAATCGTTCGATTCGAAGTTTTCGACTACGTTCACAGCCGCTCTGCCCGATATCGACTCCGAAAGATCGGGTGCCGCCGTCAACGTAGCTGCCGCACTGAAGGTTCCGAGCTTCCATCCCGGTCGCGCTTGGAAATCGATCTGGAAGAAACTACCCATGCTTATGGATGTCTGGGTGAGCGTCCATCTAAGTACGTTGCCATCGATGCTCGGATCGCCGAGTGGCGAGGGCACGCCCGCGCTGGCGTTCTTGATCTGAGCGCTGCCTGGGATATACGAAGAGGTCGCAGGCAGCGTGACGGCCGCGACCGGCGTCGAGTAAGAACTCGTTCCTGGGTATGCGTAGCTCAGGTGGTACTGAACCGCGTTAGCAGTTGGTCCTGAATATCTGGACAGGTCCTGTAAAGGTACGTCTTCGATCGGTGTCGAAGCGGCTCCCAGGATCCCGTAAACAACCTCGCCAAGGGAGAATGCATTAAATGATGCAACCGGCGAGCTCCAAACGTTGGTTGAGGTATTCAACACACCGAGGTCGCGGACCTTCGCATTTGCCAGGATGGCGCCGCTTGCAGCGGCACCGGCCAGGTTCTTCGTGCTGTTCGCGTCGCAATCGCCCGGCAGCACCTTTGTGCAATCAACTATCGACGCAAGCCTTCCCGCCGTTTGAAGTTCTCCCAACCGGATCGAACCCAGCGGCATGTTCCTAAGTCCAACCGACGAGTCGAGCCCAGGATGGGCAGGGTCCCCCGCCAGGAGAAAGTCGAGCATCATCGAGCGGGTGAGATTGATATTGCTCATGGCAAGTCCGCTGAGCGGGAAGCCACTAACGTCGACACCCGCCAATTCCTGCGCGAATAACGACGCGTCCATACCGCCGAAGCCCGAGCCGCAGTTGGCGAATCCCTGAGCTTCCCATCTCTGACAGAAGGTTGGACCCGCAGGCAGGGTTATGTCGCGTGCTCTGACGTTGCCCAACATCCAACCAGCGGCGCTGATCGATCCGAGGCGCGAAGCACTGAAGTCGATATCTTTGACGGTTACCTTTGCGAGTCCCGGTGGATTAAGTGTTACGACATCTTTTACGGTGATGTTGCTTAGCGTGGCGGCGGCGAGTGCTGAGCCTGCCAGTACATCGTCTTCCCAGTTGCCTACCAGTCTGGGGAGATCCGGCTTGAGCGGCAGGTCGGACAGAACCATGGTGCTCAGCGCCCCACCAGTTAGTCCCGACCCGATGATCGAGATGTCACGAAGTGGCGAACCGATGATCGAGATGTCACGAAGTGGCGCCGAGGCCTGTTGCGAAGGGGCACTCGGTTGCGTTGGGACGTCGGAAACGGGGACCGAACGCGGGCTGGCCCCGATCGAGGGTTGATCAGCAGTCAGGTTGAGACCCGACTGGGGAGGGATCGGGGTGACGTCGGTGATGGTGATCGTTCCCCATGATGGGTAGGCGTGATTCGACTGCGGTTGTGAAGCTGTGTCGAGGGTCACGTTGAGGTAGTTGGTTTTAGTTGGGTCGCCGGGGACGGTGACCGTCTTAGTCCCAGAGGTGTGTTCGATCTGCCCGTCGCCGTAAGAGGTTGCTCCCCAGACGAATCCGAGGCCAGGCAGATCGGTGGTGTTCAGCGGGTCGGTAAGGCCTAACTGCCAGTAAGGACGCTGCGAAACGCTGACCGAGAATGAATCGTAATATCCCGTGCCGCCGTTGTAAGGGGCGTTGCTGGACCCAGGTGCGTTGTAGGAATCCCAACTCGAAAGGTCGTAGTTGAAGGTGATGCTGTATGAGCCGCCACTTGGAAGAGCAGCCGCTTCGGAATGCATCGATGAGTTCATAGTGCCGCTCTCGGGCCGATCGGCGGTGCCCATCACAACGGTGTTCCCGTCGGCGGATACCTCGGGAGTTTCCGGACATACGTCGCACTTCGTCCAACTGAGCGTCGGAGTCGCCGCATGCGTTACAGGCAACGGCGACAACTGGAGCATCAACATCGAAAGCACAGCCAAAAGTCCGATGCTACGAAGTTTGCTGCGCGATGAACGAACCTTCGAAGATGCGAAACGATGCAACACTAGATTCCTCCCCCCAGACGAACGTCTCTGGTGATCTGCGGTGAATGACTGAAGTCTCTGACGCACTGTCAGTGGACGGTTTGATGGGTTTTGAACCGATTGATTCTAGACCCAAGGTCAATATATTCGCCACAGATGGTGGCCATTCCTGCCTTGTGGCGAAACTTGCGCGAAAAACTATGGCCAAACCTGTCAAACCGGCAAATCAGGAACGCTTTCTGCGATCAGGCGAGCTCGGTCAGCTTTTGAAGGTCCCCTAGATGGGCCAAGGTATGGGAAAAGGGACCATCCGGCCCCCCGGTCGCTCCGCCAAGGACGTTACTTAGAGTGCTCACCGAGCCATCGACCCGGGTTGCCGGAGCGGCCCACTCCTCATCGCTCAAAGTCCTGATGATCTGGACCAACGTCGCGTTCGTTTCCCGGAAGGAGCTAAGGGCTTCGGACCACGGCCTACCGGACTTCTCGGCAACTTTGCGTTTGTTGAATGCATCTAAACTCGTCTCATCGGTCACCTGCTGGGCATCGGCGGAAACCGACCCGCCCAGCCAGGATTGATATGCGTCGATCGCTACCTCTTCCCACGTCTGCAGATGTCCCAACAGATCGTTGGCCGACCAATCACCTCCGCCGATAGTCGAGGGCCTGTTGGCAAGGTCCTCCGGTAATGAAGTGGCGATCTTCAGAACTTTCTCGGCCGAGGACGCCAAGGTTTCGGCCACCTGGAGACGCTGCATCTTCATGAGCCCGAAATATATCCGTTCGGGTTCCCAGTAGGCAGACAGACCGCGGTGGATAATCGCCCGATGACATCTACGACCGTTCCAATCGACCTCAAAAGCAAGGCTGGGCGATTCACCCTGATCGCCACCATCCTCGCATCGGCGATCGTGTTCCTTGATTCAACCGTTGTGACGGTGGCGATCCCATCGATACAACGAGATTTCTCGGCGGCGTTCTCGTCGATGCAATGGGTCGGCGATGCGTACTTCGTGACGCTTACCGCTTTCCTTTTGATCGGGGGTTCTTACGGCGACCTCTTCGGTCGAAAACGAGCCTTCGTGATAGGGCTGGTCAGCTTTACCCTAGGTTCTATCCTTTGCGGTTCGGCCCCCAGCATCGGTTTCCTGATCGCAGCCAGAGCTATCCAGGGACTCGGCGGGGCGCTGCTCATACCTTCGAGCTTGGCGATCATCACGGCCACATTCGGTGAGGAGCAGCGTGGCAGGGCGATCGGGATATGGGCCGCTACCTCAGGTCTGGGGGCCGCGGTGGGCCCATTGGTCGGCGGCGCCCTGATCGACGCATTTTCGTGGAGATGGATCTTCTATATCAATATCCCGCTGGCCATTGTGACCTTGCTGTTCGCACGGGCACAGATGCCCGAAACTCGCGACGAATCTGCGGTCCAACATCTTTCAACAGCAAGCGGAGCCGCCGCGGCCGTCGCCCTTGGAGGCGGTGCTTACTGCCTCATCCAGGGCCCCGTTGATGGATTCACGAACCCGCGAGTCTTGATCGCATCAGTCGTGGCGGTGATCTCGGCTTTCGCATATTGGTATGTCGAGCGCAGGGCGAAACAGCCGATGATCCCTCACGGGGTGTTTCGAAACATACGTTTCACGTCTGTGCAGGTCGCCACGCTCACCATCTACTTCGCGCTGAATGGCGTATTTGTTTTCATCATCCTTGGCGCTCAACAGATCCACCACCTTTCTAGCCTCAAGGCGGGGGCCTCTCTCATTCCTATCACCTCATTGTTGCTGCTGTTATCGCCAACTGTCGGTAAGGTCGCGGGGAAGATCGGTCCCAAGATCCCCATCGCGGCGGGCGCGTTGCTGTGTGCCATCGGGGTCGCGATCGCGGCGTTTTGGGGACCCCACGAAAGCTATTTCACACTATTGCTGCCGGCACTCGTCGTTTTCGGAGTGGGTCTTAGTTTCATAGTCGCCCCGATCACCGGGGCAGCCGTTGCATCCTTGGGGCAGAGACATGCAGGGGTGGCTTCCGCTGTGAACAACGCGGTCTCGAGGCTGGCGGGTCTTCTGGCTTTCGCGATCTTGCCTGGGATCTCGCTTGTGGCATTCACCCCGGCATTGCATCAGCAGATCAGTACCATCGACATCTCTTCAAAGCAGAAGGCTTCGCTCCTGGTTAACGTCGACAAGCAAGGTGGACTCGAAGCCCCAAAGGGACTTTCTTCCGATTCTGCCAAACAGGTAACAGACGCGATCTCGGAGGCCTTCTATCGCGGGTATCGCCTGACGCTGTTCTGCGTAGCGGGCGTCATGCTGATCGGCGGGATCATCGCCCTTTTGTTCGTCGGCAAACCGGATGAAAGTTTGATGCAAAACCAAACGCCGCCCCTATAGGTCCGTTCGAAGGACTATCGGAGCGGCGTTCGTTGCGATTGAAGCGATGGGCTGCTAGCGCTTAGGCCCTTTGTCCTAGAGACAAGATGTTTCCTTCGCTGTCCTTGAACCAAGCGCCTCTGAAATCACCGATCGAGGCGATGCTGTTTTCGGTCTTCAATCCGGGCATGTCGTACTCCTCGAACTTGACGCCCTTGTTCTGAAGTTCCTTGACCTCGATCTCGATGTCGTCGACTTCCCAGCTGGCAAGGGTGTGACCTGCGGGCTGTCCACTCATAGTTGGAAACAGATAGAACTTGGTTGAACCAGAAGAGATCTGTACGCCTCCTGGGTCTTCCTCGCCCGGCCCGAATCCAAGTGTCTCGATGTAGAACTTCTTGGCTCGCTCGATATCCCATGCCGGGATCGTAGCGACGACGTCACTCTTGGTAAGCATGGCATCACTCCTTTGGTTGAATGGAACAAGAACCTATTCCTAAAGGGGTTCTCAAGGCAAGCTGAAGCCTCCGGTCTCGGCCGAACCGGCCCGCGAACCCGGAAAGGCTCCCGTCAAAGCTGTAGAGACTTGACCTCTAGGAATTCCTCGAACCCGTGGACCCCCAGTTCGCGGCCGTTACCAGACTGCTTGAACCCGCCGAATGGAGCCTGCGGGTTAAAGGCGCCGCCATTGATCTCGACCTGTCCTGTTCTTATCTGACGAGCCACAGCCACCGCGCGGTCGCGGTCTGCCGACCAAACGCCCCCTGCCAATCCATAGATGGTGTCGTTAGCGATCTCGATGGCCTCTTCTTCTGTGTCGTACGCAAGGATCGAAAGTACAGGGCCGAAGATCTCCTCTTGCGCGATAGTCATGTCACGAGTCACTTCCGAAAATACAGTTGGCTTCACGAAGTAACCCTTGTCCAGCCCTTCGGGAAGCTCGGGCCCGCCGGTCACCAGTTTGGCGCCTTCTTCGATGCCCTTATGTATGTAGTTGCGAACCCGCTGCAATTGAGCCTCGGAGACCAATGGCCCGAGTCGTGTGCCATCGGCGAACGGACTTCCAACGACAAACTTCTCGGCCGCCTTCTTGGCGAGCTCCTCGACCTCGGCGAGTTTCGCGCGCGGCACGATCATGCGCGTTAGTGCCGAGCATGTCTGGCCCGAATTCAAGAACGCAGCATCAACACCTTCCGCAATAGCCTTCGATAGGTCGGCATCGTCCAAGATCACGTTCGGCGACTTGCCTCCCAGCTCAAGAGCAACCTTTTTGATCGTCTGCGCAGCAAGTTCGCTGACCCGCTTTCCTGCTCTTGTCGAACCAGTGAACGAGATCATGTCGACGTCTGGGTTGGATGCGAGCGTTTCGCCAACAACCGGACCTACGCCGGTAACCAAGTTGAAAACACCAGCGGGCAGTCCTGCCTCGTCCATGATCTCGGCGAGGATGAATGCATTGAGTGGAGCGACCTCGCTTGGCTTCAGGACCACGGTGCATCCGGCCGCGATCGCGGGGGCAACCTTGGCCACTATCTGGTGCAGTGGGTAGTTCCACGGGGTGATGCAACCAACAACGCCCACGGGTTCGCGCACCACGAGTGAGTTGCCAACTTGCTCTTCGAATTTGAACGTGTCGAGGATCTCTTGGATCGACCCCAGCGTCAGGGTAGGAAGACCAGCCTGGATCATGGTCGACAACCTGAGCGGCATCCCAACTTCTCGCGCGATGAGTTCGGCGATCTCTCCGATGCGAACCTGGAAGCCCTCGGTGATCCGTTGGATGTACTTACCGCGCTCTTCGACCGATGTGCGTGACCATCCCACGAAGGCTCGCTTAGCCGCGGCAACTGCGATGTCTACGTCTTCGGAGACACCCTCGGGCACGGTTCCCATGACCTGCTCAGTTGTGGAATCGATGACATCGATAGTGCCATTGCCCTTGGAAGGTACCCAAGCTCCCTCGATATAAAGCCTGTCTCTTACGATCAGATCGCTCAATGTCTTCTCCTGCTCGGTTGCTTCTACTTTACCCCTGCCCGGGATCAGAGCGATTCACCCTTTACGCATTGAGCGACTTAAACTTATGGCGTCCCACTGCGAGCGACGATAGCGTGGCAACCCCCAGGCCCATGCCAAGACCCACGATGAGCGCAAGTATCCCCGCTGTGGGGTAAGGCAAGGCGACCCCTATGAGGCGATCGATCGAATCGAACCCAGGCCCAGATAGTCCGACCCCAAGAGCCCCAAGGGCGATAAGCAGTGGGAATTCGAAACCACCCTTCGCGTTGAAAAACCCCTTCGGCAAGTGAACTTTGACAATGGCGACGGTCATGGTCCCCACGATCATCGCTACGGCCAAAGGCGTAAAGAATCCACTCGCCAAAGCAAGACCGCCCATCATTTCACTGGTTCCGGTGAGTATGGCGAACGGTCGAGCGGGCGTGAAGCCCATCGACTCCAGCATCCCTGCGGTTCCTCCGATGCCAGGGCCATCGAACCAGCCAAACAGTTTCTGAGTCCCGTGCGCAGCAATGATCAAACCAACAGCGAGTCTGATCACAAGAACGCCAACGTCCACCAGCTACCTCCTCGACTCCTTTCCCCATGCATACCCCGATGGAGCCATAAAGAACCTAGTCACCGGGAGGCTGCGAGCTTAGAGTTTGGTCCACTGGTTTCGCTCACACCTATTGAACGGGGTTCGATATGAAGGGCCTTATGCAAGATTTCCCGCTCACCCTCACGCACTTTTTGGATAGGGCAGAAAAACTATTCCCGAAGAAAGGCGTAACGACCGCTTTCCCAACCGGCCCCCACCGCGTCTCATACGCCGAATGGGCGCTTAGGACACGCCGTCTTGCGGGGGCCCTGGACAAGCTCGGGGTCTCGCCACAAGGCAGGGTCGGCACGTTCGGCTGGAACACGGAGCGACACCTCGAGCTGTACTTCGCGGTCCCCTGCAGCGGACGGATCATGCACACACTCAACATCCGCCTTTTTCCTGCGGACATCACTTACATCGTCAATCACGCCGAGGATGAGGTGATATTCGTCGACCGATCATTGGTCGCCGCGCTTTGGCCGATCGTTGATTCATTCACCACGGTCAAAAGCATCGTGGTGATGGACGACGGGAAGGGAGACGTACCAGACGATCATCGGATCATCGACTTCGATTCGCTCATGGACGGCGTACAGCCAGCCGAGTTCCCTCAACTAGATGAACACCGCGCGGCTTCGATGATGTACACCAGCGGAACGACCGGGAAACCGAAGGGAGTTGTGTACACACATCGCTCGATCTTCTTGCACACCTTTGCCGTCATGCTCGCAGACACCCTCGGCATTCGCGAGAAAGATGTCGTGCTTCCGGTTGTTCCGATGTTCCACGCGAACTGTTGGGGCATCGCACATGCATGCGTCGCATCGGGGGCCGATCTCGTGATGCCTGGTTCGGACCTCTCGGCGCCAGCGCTGCTCGACCTCATCAGATCGCAAGAGGTGACGATCACTGCCGGCGTGCCAACTATCTGGATGGCGCTTCTACCCCTGCTGCAAGGAGCAGAACTTCCGAAGCTCGAGCGAGTCGTTTGTGGAGGATCCGCCGTGCCGAAGGCCCTGTCCGAAGGTTTTCGGCAAGCTATCGGGATCCCAATAACGCAGGCATGGGGCATGACCGAGACGAGTCCGATCGGGTCTTTCGGAAATATCAAGTCGTACCTGCAAGATTCCTCCGAGGACGTGCTCGCCGACCTGCGCTCTACCCAGGGCATCATCGTGCCCGGCGTCGAATTCCGGATCGTTGAACCGGAAACCACCAACGAACTTGCATGGGATGGGTCGACCAGCGGTGAATTGCAAGTACGCGGTCCGTGGGTAGTCTCGGACTATTACAACCACCCAGGTTCGCAAGAGTCATTCACATCCGATGGATATTTTCGGACCGGTGATGTCGCGGTTGTCGACCCAGAGGGATACATAAGATTGGTTGATCGAACCAAAGACCTCATCAAGTCCGGAGGCGAATGGATAAGCTCGGTCGGCTTAGAGAATGAGATCATGGCTCATCCGGCGATCGCTGAGGCCGCCGTCATCGGAGTTGCCTCCGCCAAGTGGGACGAACGTCCATTGGCATGTGTGGTCGTGAAGCCCGGCGAGAAGATCTCGAAAGAGGACATCATCGAACACCTGCGAGGGCGCGTTGCGAAGTGGTGGCTGCCCGACGATGTCGTCTTCATCGATGAGATCCCTAAGACTTCTGTCGGTAAGTTCTCGAAGAAGGAGCTACGCGAACGATTCAAGGACCATCCATTGCCGAAAACAACGTAACGGCAAGTGTCTTGATTCGATAGCTTTGTCAAGCCGGGGAATGAATCCGGCGATCCATGAGTTACAAGGTGTCCAACGAAAGGCCCGAGATGAGATCGGAAGCGACTGAACAACAGGTTCCCCATCTACCGGACTATGCCAGCACATTGATCGGTGCCATTGGCAGGGTCGACCTCCGGGTCCGCGACATCGAGCGTTCGCTTGGTTTCTATTCCTCCGTCGCCGGCCTGCAGATTATGCAGCGTGATGAAAGCGGTGTGTCTTTGGGGGCGGGAACGGACGTCTTCCTGCATCTGTCATCGGAAGGGGTCGATGCCCCTGCGCTCAGAAGGTCAACTGGTTTGTTCCACACCGCGATCCGATACCCCTCGGCCGCTGATCTTGGTGACGCACTCGTGCGGCTCGCCGAGACTGGCATCCCAGTCGGTGCCGGGGACCACGGGGTCAGCGAAGCCCTTTACGTGGACGATCCAGACGGTAATGGCGTTGAGCTTTACAGGGACCGACCGTTGGACGAGTGGCCGACCCCGCCATCCGGCCAAAAGGTGATTGGGATGACTGGCCCGGTCGATCTCGATCGGTTGATCGAGTTGAGCCGCGGGACAGACGCTTTAGGCCAACCAGCACCCTTGACAACCGACATCGGTCACATCCATCTGAAGGTGAGCGACATGGCGCGCACGTTCGAGTTCTACTCGAAGATCCTTGGCCTAGACGTCATGGGTGAGATGCGCGATCAGGCAGGGTTCTTCTCTTCTTATGGTTATCACCACAACATCGGGACCAACACATGGGAATCTCGCGGCGCGGGCCCTGCACCCAGCAATCACGCGGGCCTAAGCAGAGTCGTATTCGAAGTTGATGGTCAGGAAGAGATCTCAGCCCTCGCCGAACGATTGTCTGGTGCCGAGGGCTACCACGAAAGCATCGAAAGCGGCATAACCGTGAAAGACCCAGACGGCATCGAATTGGTGTTCGTCGTGGCTCGTTAGCCTTGCTCGGCAACCTGAATGCGAACAACTGAACCCTCTGGATAAGTCCTGATCTGCACGAGGTCGCATACCTGGTTGACCATCCAAAGGCCAAAGCCTCCTTCATGTCCACCGGTAGGCTTGCGCCTTCCCACCAACGGATCCTCGATGCGACCGGAATCTTGGATCTCGCAAACGAAAGCCCTTGGCAACGGGTCGGTCCAAACCCGCACGTGCCCTTTTCCGCCGCCATGTCGAAGGGTATTCGCAGCTACTTCATGGATCGCCAACACCAGGTCTTCGATCCGCCCCGCAGAAAGACCAGAGTAGGAAGCCTGGACGGCAACAAGGTTCCTAAGCGATACGAGAGCCGAAGCGTCGAAATCGAACTCCACGACCGGTTGGTTGGGCTCGGGCAGCCGCTTGTCGAAAGGCTGAGCGATCGAAGCCAGCCCGCGGTATCTGTCACTCGGGGCGCGAGTGCCGCCCAGCCTGACCTCGGGGTGGCTGCGATAGGCCTCGTCCAGAGTCTCCTGGTCGAGAGAGCTGACGTCGTAAGGACACAAGATCCAACCATCTAGTCCATCGAATGCCAGGTTGATCAGGTCCTCGTGCCTTTGAGCTTCAGCCAGCTCCGCTTCGGAACGGCCCGCCCAGATCGGTTCACCGATACCCCGGACCTTTTTCTTTGTCGTCGCACCTTGATCGAGGAGGTCTTTCCACACAGGGATGATCCGCGCCGGATTGCGGCCAACCTCAGCCATATCGGCGAACATTACGAGATCCTTGTTGCTATCTAGAGCCTGTTTGAGGCCCTCGATCTTGCGCGCTGGAACAACCACAAGTATCGGTTCTTCGGCCTCGATCCCTTCTAGGATGAAGTCGATCGTTTCATCGACGAAGGCTGCCTCCCCTTGGTAGAAAAGCGCCTCGTGCTTGAAAGGCTGACTGCTCACTGCCCCACTTCCACGCTGCTCACTCGCCCTGTGCTGCAACCCGCAATATCCTCGTCCGGACACCGCTGCAAAAGAGCATGATGCATGCTCTTTGGTATCTCAAGGATGCATTGCCCCTGCGGCGCCGACGCTAAACCCCTTTCCAGGGCATCGAGTGGAATTATTTGGAGCGATAGCGGACGATGTGCCCAGTTTCGTCCCCATTTGCGTCCCCCATATGTATCCTTGGTCCGTGTCCGAAATACTCGAACAAACCAAACAGATCCGTGGATCAGCCATCTCCACAAGTCAATTGACTAAGGTGTTCCCCGCGCCGATGGGTCCCCTCACCGCGGTTGACCATTTGGACCTCGAAGTAGCGGAAGGCGAGATCTTTGGCCTCCTCGGGCCGAACGGTGCCGGTAAGACGACCACCGTTGGGATGCTCTGCACCCGAGTTATACCAACATCCGGTTCAGCGATCGTCGGTGGTATCGATGTTGTTGCTGATCCGACCGTAGCCAAACAAGTGATCAGTGTCGTTTCGCAATCCAACACGCTAGATCGCAGTTTGAGTGTTGAGGAGAACCTGTTCTTTCATGGTCGCTACTTCGGTATGGCTAAGCCCGATGCGAAAAGCGAAGCGCAAAGGATGCTCGAACAATTCCGGCTCACGGATCGGGCACGCGCCGATGTGAACTCGCTTTCGGGTGGTATGGCGCAAAGACTATTGATCGCTCGCGCCATCATGCACCGGCCACAGATACTGTTTCTCGATGAACCAACCGCTGGACTCGATCCTCAAAGCAGGCTCGCCCTCTGGGAGATCCTCAGGCAGATCCACGCAGCGGGACAAACGATCATGCTGACGACCCACTACATGGAAGAAGCCGATGCGCTTTGCGAACGCGTTGCGATCATGGACCATGGCCGCATCCTGGCCCTCGGCTCCCCCGAAGAACTGAAGCGCTCCGTGGGGGCCGATACCGAGATAAAGATCTCCGCCGCTGGCGACCTGCAGGTGCTCGCCGATGAACTTCTGGGTTTCGATGGAGCCACTGGCGCGCGCGTGATCGATGGTCACGTACGCCTCAACCTAAAGGGCGCCGAAGGAGCTGTTCCCAAGATCGTTAACTTCTGCGACTCGAAGGGCTTCGCATTGCAGGATCTTTCTGTGACGGAGCCGACCCTTGAAACTGTCTTCATCAATCTGACAGGGAAAGATCTGAGGGAATGAACTGATGAGTTCGGAAACTCTCGAAATCGTGCAAGTGAGGCCCCGGACCTCGGCGGCATTAACCGCCTTCGCTGCGTTGCTCGTGCGAGACATGACGGTATTGAAGAAGACGTTTCATCAATTCATCTTGCGGACGATCATGCAGCCTTTGCTTTTCGTTTTCGTCTTCACTTACGTCTTTCCTAAGATCGGCCAAGGCATCGGCGGGAACGCAGGCGGACAAGGAGCGTTTTCGAGCCTGCTGGTTCCCGGAGTCTTGGCTATCGCGTCGATCTTCCAAGGCATCCAGGCCGTCGCGCTGCCCCTGGTGCAAGAGTTCGGCTACACCCGAGAGATCGAGGATCGCATGATGGCCCCGCTTCCCATCTGGGGCGTCGCCCTGGAGAAACTCGTATCTGGTGCTGTGCAAGGGATGATCGCAGCGCTCGTTGTGTTCCCACTGGCAAACTTCATCCCCGCAACACCAGTGCATCTACACATCAGATGGTTCGTGTTCGTCACCGTGCTGCCACTATCGACGTTCCTTGGGGCATCACTCGGCCTCGCCATCGGGACGAAGGTAAAACCTCAGCAGGTACCGTTGATATTCAGTGTCGTTGTTATCCCCATAACATTCCTCGGAGCGACCTATTATCCGTGGGCAAGACTCACCCCGATCCCGTGGCTCAAGTACACGGTTCTGATCAACCCTTTGGTATACATGAGTGAGGCATTTAGGGCGGCAGTCACGCCGCAGTTTCCCCACATGAATCTGTTCGCCATCTACGCAGGCCTTATCGGTTTCACCGCGTTGCTGGCATCACTTGGCATCCAGGGATTCAGGAGCCGGGTCCTCACCTGATCAGAGATCTCGTTTCGTCCGCGCTACTGGCAATGGGGTAAGAACCCTTTCGAGTTCCGACCGCAGCGACTCGAATGCCGGGGGCAGCGACAGGGCTTCACCCAACGATTCCTCAGGTTCATCGGCGGTGAAACCTGGACCGATCGTAGCGACCTCGAAGAGAACCCCCGATGGTTCCCTGAAATAGATAGAGCGGAAGTAGTAACGGTCGATGACCGGGGTGACGTTGACCCCCGCGGCTTTCAGTTTCAAATGCCATGCCTCGTGTTCGTCCATCGAAGTCGCCCAAGCGACATGGTGGATGGTTCCCGCTCCATTTAGTCCCGGTTTCGCGGGAGGCTCGTCGTAGACGTAAGACCCTTGACGCCCCGAGCCAATGGCTGCCCAACCAGTGGTCGCCTCTTCGAATGACATCGGTTCACGAAGAAAAGCTGAACTTGGATCTGGGTCCGACGAGTAAGCCCGCACGCCGTCGAATCCGATCAGCGCGAAGGGTGCTGGGATATCGGGGTGCTTCGCCACAAGAGGCGGATCTTCAACATCGCTCACCACAAGTTCGAGGTCGAGCCCTTCGGGATCGGCGAACCTCAGCGAGTCGGGCGTCCGGTTGATTTCGAGGGCAACCCTGCCCAGCCGCTCCTCCCAGAAAGCAAGGGCTTGTTGGGATGCGACCCTCCATACGACACGGTGCACCATCCCGTCTCCGGCACGCCCCCTGGGGGCCCCCGGGTATTCAAAGAAAGTGATGTCGGACCCTGGACTGCCCTTCTCGTCGGCATAGAAGAGGTGGTACACCGTCGGGTCGTCCTGGTTCACCGACTTCTTCACCAGCCTCAGCCCGAGGGTCCCCGCGTAGAAATCCACGTTCGTGCGAACATCGGCAGTTATCCCCGTTATGTGGTGGATCCCTTCGAGTTTCATGGACGCTCCTTCTTCTAAGACAACTTCACCATAACCGGGTGCGTTAGGCAGAGCCGTAGGTGTAAAAAGGGCGAGATGCGCGGATTTTCTGTAGATCTGGCAGGAACCGGCATGAGACACGTCGAATCTATGGGGGAGATGACCACCTGCCCCATGGATGTTCAGATATGAAGCCGCGCCTTGTGCGTCTGGTCTTCGCCTTCGCCCTCATAACTGGGACCTTGGCCACTCACTTTTCTTTCGCGGCGAATCGATTCTCGATCATCGCCTACCAATCCAGATATACGCCCGGGGATAACCGGGGGCCGCTTCATGTTTCAGTGACCGCCGGCAGCGACCTTTCCTTGACCAATCTCGATATCGGCGCGGGCCACTCGGTTACTTCGGATGACTTCTTAGGCTCCACGATGACCCGGCTCTTTGGGAGCGACAACATCAGCTTCAATAAGACCGCGGATGTGGTTGGTGTTTCGTCACTGCCCAAAGGTTCGTATCTGTTCCACTGCAACATCCACGACGAGATGCACGGAACCTTGGACGTCATATGACGGTTCGGCGCGCCGCCTTCCTGCTGGCGATCGTTCTGCTTTTGGTTCCTTCGAGCGCGTCTGCCAGCGGTCGCAGTGCTTCCTACGTGTTCACCAGAGGCGCCTACGCCGATCCCAGTTCGCCCGGATCCGAGTGGACGACCCCATTCGTCGTTGTTCCCCAAGGATCGGACCTTTACCTGGTGAACCTAAGACTCTGGGGGCACTCGATGTACTCCGATCTCAACCGGCCAGATGACCGTTTGTTCTGGAGCGCCGAGATCCCCTTCGGTAAGTCAACGCTTGTGAATGGAGTCTCAGCATTGGCACCGGGCAGTTATGGATTCTTCTGCAGTAACCACCCCGACATGAAAGGAACCTTGCTGATCGTAGATCCGTAATGAATCAGGTCATCCAGACAAGCTCGATAGGAGGAACGTATGAGACGGAAGTTGTTCGCCGTGGGTCTCGCCGCAGCGATGTTGATCGCTCCGGCAGCCTTCGCAGCACCACACGACGTACCAGGTTTTCACACCGGCACCTGTGCTTATCCCTCAGACAAACCACTTCCAGGTAGCGGAGCTGTACGATCGGTCCCCGACGGGTACGCAACGATCCAAAGTGCGGTTGATGCTGCGGCCGAAGGTGACTCGATAGTCATCGCGCCCGGTACCTACAACGAAGCGGTATTGGTCAAAACCCCCGGTCTGCGCATCCGCGGTACCGACCGCAACAAGGTTATCCTCGACGGCCAAAGCGTCTACGAGGTTGGGATCGAAGTAGAGGCGGACCGAGTGCGCGTTGAGAACATGACCGTCCACAACTACACGAACCACGGCATCCGCTGGTTCGAGCAAACCGGTTACTGGGGTCGTTACCTAACCGCCTATGACAACGGCCTGTATGGGATCTTCGCATTCGGTTCGCGCTGTGGTCAGTTCGATAATTCCTACACCAGTGGCAACTCCGATTCGGGCTTCTACATCGGCGAGTGCTTCCCCTGCGACGCGGTTATCCACCACGTCGACGCAGAGCAGAATGCCATAGGTTACTCGGGCACCAACGCGGGCGGGAACCTGGTGATCCGTGACTCGGTTTGGAAGGACAATGCGCTCGCCATCGTTCCCAACTCACTCGACGGCGAACAAAGGCCCCCACAGCGTGGCGTAACGATCAAGAACAACGAAGTTCTTCATAACAATGGGATCAACAATCCGGGCACAGGCATCGCCGGCGAGTATTACGGCGGTGGCGTGGTCCTCGCGGGAGGACAATCCAACGCTGTATACGGAAACACCATCACCGACAATGCCTTGGTCGGAGTGCTCATCACTCCCCTGCCCGACATGAATGTGTGGATACCTTCAGGCAACACCGTATGGGGCAACAACGTGTCGCACGACTCTGGTGCTTATCCAGACGCGTTCGACCTGGCACAGGGCGCAGGCTCGGGTCCCAATAATTGCTGGGCCGACAACACCTTCAGTAACTCGGCGCCGATCGCCTTGCAGGAGGTCTGGTCGTGTTCGCTGACGGCAACTCCTCCCGGTGGAGACCCGCGTGCAGAAGTGTCCCTCGTCGAAGGGGCTGCAGGTCTTAACGGTCGAGTCGATTCGCCTTGGCAGGACTGGCCGCCACCAAGCCTCGATAAACAAACGCAGACCGACGACTTGGACGGAGCAGTTGACTACTGGCTGCCGGGTCTCGGGATCTGAAGAACGAAGTGACCATGTCGAAGATGATCAAAGCGGCCGCCAAGAAGGCGGCCGCTTTGGCCTTCGCCGTTACCCTTTTCGAATGGGCGGTGCACGCCGCACGCGGTGTGCAACTCGGGCCCCTGATGCCTCACCTGGCGATCGACGTTGCCCTCTGCTTCCCGTTCGCGTTGTTCGCTTGCGTGGTTGGAGCACGATGGGGGCCTCGGAACACATTCGCCAACGCCATGACCACCGGATCGCTGTTCTGCATGCTGCTCGCCATGGGAATGAAAGCACATGAAGCTGTCCATAACCTCGGTCGCCTGCCTTTGGTCATCCACCTTCATTCGGTCGAGCCGACACAGGGTTTCGGGGCGTCCTTGAAGCACGGACTGGTCGACGCTGCTTATGCATTGCCTGTCGCGGTGCTAGTCCTCGTGGCCGTGCCGGCGATCTCGCGTATACCGAGGCGTGTCAGATTGTCATTGTTGATGTCGGTCGCTCTCGCTGCACCATTTTCTGCTCAAGCTTCAGGGTCCCCGATCGTCGCTTTCGCCGTACCGCTGCCCATCCCGGCAACGATCAGTTCTGCAGACATAACTCTCACCGCCCAGCAAACCCCGGTTCAGATATTGAGCGGAACACCTACCAACATGTTGACCTTCGATGGGACCTTCCCCGGGCCAACGATCAGAAGACCTAGCGGTCAAACAACTCGTATCACCGTTGTCAACCAACTGCCGGCCAGTGCGGGAGGGATAACACTTCATCAGCACGGCAATCACTCGGCATCTTCGCAAGACGGTCAGCCTGATGATCTGATACCTGTCGGATCTGAGCGAACCTATACCTACGACTTCATCGAGAACGGGGGCCCCGAGCGCGGCGCGATGCAGTGGTATCACGATCACCGTATGGGTATGACCGGACAGAACGTGTGGATGGGCCTTGCTGGCATGGTGATCTTGGATGATCCAGCCGAAGCATCGATCGATGCTCAATTGCCCAACGGAGCCGCCGATGTCCCCATCATGATCACCGATCGCACATTCGACGCAGGTGATCAGATCCCCTACAACTGGTCACCGGAGGGCGTCCGCGGCGACACGATCCTCGCTAATGGCGCGCCATCGCCGTACTTCGAAGTTGCCAACCGCAAGTATCGGCTGCGTCTACTGAACGCATCCAACTCGCGTCTATTTGATTTCGCGATGGGCGACGGGCAGCCGTTGGTACAGATCGCCTCCGAGAGCGGCCTGCTGCCTGCTCCGGTCAGTCGCTCGCACATCGTGCTCGGCCCCGCGGAGCGGGCCGAGGTCATCGTCGATTTCAACAACTCGATCGGCACGAATATAGTGCTGAGGAACCTCTTGGGATCTGGCCCACTTTCGCAAGTGATGCAATTTCGTGTCATCCGATCTGAAGCCGATCCCAGCATCATCCCTTCGACCCTGCGTCCGGCACCAGTCTTCAGTCCCTTGACCATAGCTGCCGATCGCACTTGGGTACTTGGCCGCGACATCGATACTGGGATGTGGACGATCAACGGCAAGGGCTACGACCATGACAGAGTCGATGCCAGACCGATACTCGGCACCACCGAGCGGTGGACATTCGTCAACTCGACAAGTGTCGACCACATCGTTCATATCCATGATGTCGATTGGAAAGTGATCGCCCGCTCTGGTCCGCTGCCGCCGAATGGAGCAGCCGACCTGATGCAAGATCCCGGAGAATCGGGCCTGAAAGAGAGTTTCCGGCTGCGCGGCAATGAGGTCGTCACGGTCGAATCGACATTTACCGATCACCTGGGCCGATTCGTCTGGCACTGCCACATGCTCGAGCACGAAGACTTTGCCATGATGACTCAGTTCGAGGTTGTGCCGCCAGGTTGAATGGTCGGTTCGCCGGTCGAGGGATTTTCAGCAGCTCCTGGATCTGGGACGAGCCTTCCGTCACGCATCTTGATCCGCCTCCCAACCCGACTCGCCACTTCGTCGGCGTGAGTCACGATGATCACGGTCACTCCGCTGTCTTCAGCAAGTTTCGTTAGCATCGTTACTAATTCCTGCGACGTTACGGTGTCGAGGTTACCCGTGGGTTCGTCAGCAAGGATGACCCTCGGGTTATTCGCCAGCGCACGCGCGATCGCAACACGTTGCTGCTCTCCTCCGGACATCAACGATGGGAGGTGTTCGCTCCTGTCCGAAAGACCAACGGCGGCGAGCAATTCGGCGCTTCTGGCTTGTCTCTCTTGCTTGGTAGCCGAAGCGGGAACCATGGCGATCTCGACATTCTCGGCCGCGGTCAGAGTTGGGATCAGATTGAACGACTGAAACACGAAACCCAATTCGCGCGAACGGATATCTGTGAGCTCACGGTCGCCAACACTGGTGAGCTCGCGACCTGCCAGCTTGACCGAGCCGCCGGTCGCTTGGTCGAGGGCTCCCAGGACCTGAAGCAAGGTGGTCTTGCCCGATCCACTCGGCCCTTCGATGGCAACCGATTCTCCCGCACGGATGTCGAGCGTGATGCCGTCGATGGCCTTGACTTGCGAGTTCCCTACCCTGAAGGTTCGCCTTACATCGCGAAGCTCGTATATCGAGACCTCTTCGTTTGCTCCGTCTGCCAAGTGATACCTCCTTATCAACCTAGATTGCGCAGGGCCTCGGCCGGAGACAAGCGCGAAGCTCTCCAGCCCCCAACAGCGCCTGCTATCAATCCGCCTACCAGGGCGAACGCCAGGCCGATAACTATGGTCATTGGGTGAACGGGGGCCGTCAGGGTCAATCGTGCTGTGTGAACGGTTGCCACACCTGCCGAACCGAAGAATTGACCAAGCGACGACGACGATACGCCCGGGATCCCAGACGAACTCGCAGTCAGCTCGGGAGAGAAGGTTCGGACCGCTATCGCTGCCGCGTATCCCAGGATCACACCAAGCGCGCCGCCAAGTACACCGATGCCGAACGTTTCTGCCAAGATCTGTCGAACAACGCGCGATCGCGACCACCCGATGGCTCTTAATGTTCCGATCTCCCGAACGCGCTTGGCGATCGATGACAATGTGAGCAATACCGCGATCGCGAATGCGAATATCAACACGATGATCGCGGCCGCGCCCCCGAGGCGGTCGGCCAGTTTCTGAGCATCAGTCAGACTACCGGTGACCTGATCGGCGAGGGTCTTGGTCGTAACAACCTCAGCCCCAGGTATCGCCTTCTTGATGCTGGCTGCGACCTTATCGACCGAAGCCGAATCCGACGCCGTCACCAGCACTTGAGTAACGCGGTCCTGTTTCCCAGCGAGACCCTGCAGTGTCGTTAGTGGGAAATAGATGTCGGCAGTGCCGCCGGTAAGTGTTGGGTTGACTGTTCCCACAACCTTGTAGATGGTCTCGTTTATGGTCATCGTCGAGCCCACTTTCAAGTTGCTCTTGTTCGCGTACGCTGTATTCAGCAGCACAGTATCGGTGGTTCCTTTCGACAGCCAACTGCCCGATACCAGTTGCGCAGGCGTTACCAAACCCAAGCTCGGGATCGAGGGGTCGATCCCGGCCGCCGTGTAACTGTTGTTGGTGATATCGGTACTCGGCGGGGCAACGACCTGCTGGATCGTTCGAAGAGGCGTTATGACCGACGCTTCGAATCGCTTGAAACGCTCAGGTAGACAGGTTTGGAATGAAGAAGTATCGCGGCCTCCCCCTCCACCCTCAGGGGGACCGCCGGGGCCCCCACCTGCACCGAATCCGCCGTTCGCCTGGACGCAGTCGCGAAACGTCTGACGTTCGGCATCACTCATGGGTGCTGGCCTCACGGTCGAGGTGACTGTCTGGCCCCCAGTCTGAACTTCAGCAATGATGTTGGGGACCGTGCCCGTTTGGTGTTGTGCCAGTTGAGTCAAAGCACCAACAGCTTTAGTAACTCCCGCGATCGATGAGATCTTTCCGACCGATGCTTGAGGGAAACTGAGAAGAGTCGCCGAAAGGAAGAAATCATGGGTGAACTTTTCGCCAGGTTTGCCTAGCTTTGAAAGATCGGTGACGACGTTGCTGTTTTCGTTAAGCAGTGCCGCCGCATCGGCTTGGTTCAGGTCTGCCCCAGGGCCCCTGACAGCGCCGGGTCCGCCGAAGAACCCGGCCCGCCTTTGCTGGCCGCTGCTCGCAGTTGCTGTTGGCGTTGCCGGCGCAGAATCGGTAACCGTTCCCGTTGAGGTTTGAACCGTACCCGCTACCCGGGTAACCAAGATGTCGGTCCCTATCGCTTGCAGCGGCGCAAGGACTTTCGACTGAGCCTCGTTCAATCCCTGGGAGACCCCGATGATCGCGATGACCATCGCCACCCCAGCCGCCAGCCCAAGGGCCGTAAGTACCGTCCTGCCCCACCGGCGGGTGAGTTCCTTTCTCATGTAAGCAAGTTGGAACATCAGTACTCCTTGGCTAAGTTGAACACCTGAAGCCAAGGAGAGTCAGATGACATCAACCAGTTGACAGCCTCGGGTCAGCTGAGGATGAGTGTATGCACGGCCCGAGTATTAGTTGCTATATACGGCTGGCCTTGTCTTTCGAAGTAGAGATCGACAACCCGAAGCCAACCATCGCGAGCCCGACCAAGAAGATAGGCACGTCCTCGCCACCTGTTCTTGGCAATGTCGCTGCGGCAACTGTTGTTGGCGCAAGTGGGACCTGTTTGGTGATCACTACCCCAAGGACCGAGGTGCGCTTGATGGTCGTAAGCGCCGATGCGTCTTTCGGCGAGGTCTGATCGCTATCTGCGACCGCGACGTTAAGGACCGTAGACCCGGCGTTCGGCGCAACGGTCACTGCGAATGATTCGTCGATAGCCGAACCCGATGCAAGGCTTGGGATGGTCCATGTCAGGGTGTTGCCGCTCAAGGTGGGGCCGTCTGTGGCCGTGGCGGCGATCAACGTTGTCCCCGCGGGGATCGGATCGGTGATCACTACATGAGTTAGCGTTCCCTCACCCGTGTTAACAACATGCACTGTGTAGGTCAGTGTGTCGCCTGGCTTAGCGGTTGCAGAGCTAACCGCCTTGGCTATCGTCAAGTCGAACGTCGCCGGAATGGTCGGTGATGGTGATGGACTCGGCGAAGGTGACGGTGACGGGCTGGGAGATGGTGACGGACTGGGAGATGGGCTGGGAGACGGTGAGGGCCCGGGCGTGACAGCGAAACTCCAAGTGACGAATCCGCAATCGCCACCCACCTTGTTTTGATCGGTATCTTGGGCGAAGAGCGTCGCGGTGTGAGTCCCGACGGGAAGATTCAACGGAAGAACATACGTGATCGTTACTGTGCGGCCACCGGTCGGAGGATTCAAAGTCGGGGTAACTTGAACTGAGTCCAAAGTGAATCGGATCGTGGTTATGTTTACGTCGGTTTCATCCGAATAAACAGCACCTATCGTTGAGCCTGGAGCAACAGCGGTTCCCACTGAAGGGATGATCCCGCCGATGAAGCTGTTCTCGGAACAATTCGTGCCCGTCGTGGTTGGAGAAGGCGAGGCGGACGGGTGATCGGGCGTTTTGGTCGTAGTTCGATGAGGGTCGTGTGCCGAAACGGCACCCCCCACGGACATGACCATCATTGCCGAACCAAGAACGATCAGAAGTGCCTTAGATACCAACCTATTTCTCATTTTTTCCCTCGATTCGTACTACAAGAGTTTGTTGAGCCGTAACGATAACGCACCTCAGGATGACTCGGCTTCGCATCAGGGGGACGGACTCGGTGAGGTCGCATCGGTCGGCGTTGGGCTTGGCGAGGATTGAGTCGACGGGGATGGGGGGGGCCCAGCAGCGGAGTCGGTGGCGGCCACAGATGGACTCGGGCTGGATCCGGCCGGAGTTGCCCCACCCTGGCCCGTTAGCCCGGAAGGGCTTGGTGAGACCGACTGATCCGTGGTGAGCCGAGGCTGGTTGGTGCCGGAAACAGTGTTTCTGCCCAAGATAGCTGGGATGTAGTTGCGCCCCGTGATGATGGGATCAACGATCCCCTGTTCGATGGTGCCCTTCTCACTGGGCGTTATTGGCTTGTAGTGCTGCGACGGTAACCACGACGCGATCAGTATCATTGACATGAAGAGACCGAGCGCGATCGCAACGGCCCGCGCCAACGGTTTGCCTTTCGTCATCGAGATGACTCCCGCTGCTGAACGCTTACCTAAACGCACGAACATCAATGACAGACCGGCGAGCGGTATCACGAGTAGCAGAACCTGAATAACGTCGAATGTGCCGGCGAGGAGTCGCCCACTTGCGAACGCGTGGTTCATATTGGCGATCAATCGCTTGAGAGCATCGAATCCGGTTCCAAAGATGCGAGGAGCGTGCAACAACAGCATCGATAGGTTCATCAGTAGGATCGGAACGACCATGAGCACCCACAGTGTGATCACCCATCGGACCCAGGACTTCAGTTCCTTCACCTGCGTGGGCGTTTCTCGCCCAGGTATTGCGCTTTGTAAGATCGGTTTTATTCGTGAAAACAGGTCTGGGACGCCAGTCAGATCCGCAACCAGGTAGTAGCCATCGAGCCTAAGGAAAGGAAGCATCTGGTGGATGATCTCTAGTTGCTGAAGCATGATCAACAAGATCAACCACTCTGCACGTGTATACAGGAACAGGCCGCCCGCGATCAAAGAGAAGATGGCATTGAAGTAAACGCCGCCGAGATCGGTTCGCACCCTGCCCGCCTTGCCAAGTCGATACGCGTCCGTTACGTCCGTATAGAAGGCCGGCCAAGCCAGGTAGAGACCGAATCCGATCCGGCCGGGTCGCGCGCCGCCGTAACGGCATGCGGTAGCGTGGCCGACTTCATGGAACATCGTCGACACCAAGATCAGGCCAAACACCGCTAGGAATAGAGCCGGTGAATAGATGACCTGTCGAACCGCTTGAGCTACCCCGTGGACCCCGAACACCCACGCATCCAGCGCGATAGCACCTATAACAACCAGGACAGTCAGGGGCGGAAAAAACAGCGGCTTGAAGAGTGCGGCAGCCATGTTCACTGCCTTTGGAGGCAGGAGCGTTCCCCTGAACTTCAGGGCCAATAAAGGATCGACTTTGGGTGCTGGCTCCCCGTGCCCATCCCCATCGACAAGCCCCAAGCTCGTCAGTTTGCCCTCGATGAGGTACGCAACGTCCTGTTCGTCGATGACTTTGCCTGTACGTTGTTTCACTTCCGACGCGATATCGACCAATGAGAGCCCATTCGCCACTCCTTCTGCAACGAAGAAGAGCAGGGGGGCCAATTGGATGATCTGACCATCCTCTCGTCTGGCGAGATACGGGTCTTGCTTGAACCCAGAACCTTCGTAGCGCCCCACCAATTCGATGCCCGTCGAAAGTCTCGGCTGAGCTAGGGTCTCGTTGTTCACGTTCCAGATCTCCTACGGCCTAGTGTCGAAGTGTCGATGGTCTGGTCTTCGTCCGAAAGGGGGCCATCAAAAAGAAGGACGGCCCAACGAGCCGCCCTTCTTAGCGCTGCCTCTAGGCAGTCCTTACGTTGACTGCGTTATGTCGCCCTGTTGGATCGCGTTCGCGTAAGCGGTCGATCCATCAGACAGTACGTTCGCAGCAACCGCTGCATTCACGGGGATGGCGATGTTCGCGTTTATCAGACTCAATGCTGCTCGTTCTGGAAGGGGTTCTCCAGCAAGTTGATCTAACTCGTCTCGGCTTACCTTGCGAAATTCGTTGTCACTCATCTCAATTACCTCCTACGTCAAAGCCATCAGAACCTTCACGGGATCAGGTGCTCTGGGTGATGTTGCCAGTCTGTTCGGCGTTGGCATACGCCACAGAGTTGTCCGACAACACGTTGAGCGCTGCGGCCAAGTTCACTGGTGCGGCGACGTTAGCATTGATAAGAGACATCGCAGCCCTCTCTGGTAGCGGTTCTCCCGCCAAACGATCGAGTTCTTCACGCGTCAACTTTTGGTAGCCCTGTTCTTCTTCCATGCTTTCCACCTCCTTGGTGATTGAGTTCCTTTGGTCGCTGATATCAACAACATCGATTCCCAGAACGACCCTGCACTAAACATCGCAAACTCACTGGATCCGGCCACCCGTGTCGCGCTGGATTAGGGCGCACGGGTGTGGGTATGCATCTGTGATTCAACGATCGCGGAGGTTGTGATGCGAAACAAAAGATGGCTTTCATCGGTGGTCCTCGTAGTTCCTTTCCTCTTCACAAGCATGCCTATTGCACATGCAGAAACCGCAGCTTCCGTTCACAACATAGTGACGGTGATCAACCAAGGCCAAGACGGACAGTTGAGAGGTAGAAGCGCAACATCTATCGCGACGACATCGGGAACAACCTCCTCCCCCGCGAACCTGGCTAGAGCGACGGGTGCCGACTGCACGGGCTGTTGGACCACAGCAGTTGCTATACAGGCCATATACATCGTCGGCGATCCATCGGTTGTGGCACCCAACAATGCTGCTGTCGCGATCAATTCCAATTGCACGTCTTGTATGACGGCGGCCTTCGCGTATCAACATTACGTAGCTTCATCTGGACGCATCGAGTTCACCGGCGAAGAGAAGGGGCAGATCGATGAGATCGCCCGTGGTGCCCAGGCTCTTGCAACCTCCGGTTCGAGTCCCTTCGATATCGCTTCGCAACTCGACCCCATGGTTCAGCGGTTGTGGTCGATCATCGACGGCGCAGCCTCGCGATCGGGTCCTGGCAACCACTGGTCCTTCGCAGACAAGGATGAACGCAGCAGCTAGCCAGATCTGGCCCTCTACACGAGAACTTCAAAGACGGGGGCACCTTTTCGGCGGTCTTAGCAGGAATCAGGGCCATCGAGGTCGAATAGGTATGAGCGGCTTGTCCTGGTGGCAAGTTCACGCTTACCGTGCCGAAGTACCTATCGATGGGAGAGTCACATGAAAAATTGGTCGCGACGATTGGCTGGGATATTTGGGTCGATCACGATACTTGCCTCTTTAGGAAGCACGATGGGGGCCCACGCTAGTCACAGCTATCCCACTGCCCTCGATTTCACACCAACCCCCGGAATCGCATGCTCACCGGACGACAAGCCCGAGGCCACGCAAGGTCGCGTCCCTTATTCTGACTTTCAACCTCGAACCGACGGCACGATGCGCGCCTCTGAGGGCTACACGTGCAACACGACCAAGGTCGGTCAGCTCGGCTCGCAGGACGGTGGAACGGGTTCAAGTGGGGGCTTCCGCGTATTCCGCTATGTCGATGGCGCTCACCATGTTTGTGCTTTCTTTGACACGACCTTGTTGTTCCCGGCCAACGTTTATGCGGCGGCGAGCCAAGGTTCCCCGACCGGGGTTTGGGTTCTCGACATGAGCCATCCAGAGAACCCGGTCCACACCGACAGTCTCATCACACCCGCGATGCTTTCGCCGCATGAGTCGCTCAGTCTCAACCAAGAGCGTGGCCTATTGGGCGCCGTGTTCGCAAACCCGGCTTTTTACCATGGCCAGTTCGATCTCTACGACGTCTCGCAGGATTGCCTGCACCCAACCCTCAGGTCGTCTCTTCCTATGGGCGTTCTTGGGCACGAGGGATCGTTCGCGCCCGATGGCAACACCTATTACGCTAGCTCCCTTTACGGTCACACGCTGACCGCCATCGACACCACAGATCCTTCCATCACCAAGATCGTGTGGGAGTCCGCCAGTTGGAACGTACATGGCATGAACCTGAGCGACGATGGCAACACGCTTTACTTTGCAGATGTAGCGCGTAACCACCTAGATGGGCTCGAGGCTGCCGGCAGTGCTGATAAGGGCCTAACCATCCTCGACGTGCACGAGGTGCAGAACCGCGTATTGAACCCGACAGTCACCGTCATCAAGCACATCACTTGGCCGCACGTGGGGACCCCACAAACCGCGCTCCCGATCGTGCGTGTCGGCAAGAATTATCTTGTCGAGATCGATGAGTTTCGCAGCGGCGGCAACGTAGGGGCGGGCCGCATCATCGACATCGATGATCCGACCGATCCCCAGGTCGTTTCGAACTTGAGACTCGCGGTCAACAACCTTGCTAACCAGCAAACGACCGACCAAGGGAAAGATCCCAACGCCAATAACTCCTTAGCCGGGTACACGGGTCATTACTGTGCCGTGCCGCAGAAGCTCGAGCCCAAGATCGTTGCCTGCTCGTTCATCCTGTCGGGCCTTCGCGTGTTCGATATCAGTGACCTGACTCACCCCAAGGAGATCGCTTACTTCAACATGCCAGCAACGGTGGACAAGCCTGCAGCGAATAACCCGCCATACGGCAAGCAGGGTTCATACGCTATGTCGCAGCCCGCCTTCGACGTCGCAGCCCGCCAGATCTGGTATTCCGACGGAAACAGCGGCTTCTATGCGGTTCACATCAAAGATGGAGTTGGCCCGGCAACCTGGTAGGTCAACCGATCTTGAGCGCTTCCTGCATCTGCTCTATGTGGCTTTCGAGGTGAGAACAAAGCGGGATACGAACCAAGTCTTCGCCAGTCATCTGGATGCCAACGTAGTCGAACGTTGCCCTTAATTCGAGATAGTCGACCTTCTCGATGAAAGCGATGGTGCGCTCGATGTTAGTTCGAAATTGGTCAACCAGGTCGTCGATAGGCTGGTTGACCGCCTGACTCGAAGCAGCGTCGCGCATCTGCAACATCGACAGGATGTCGCCGGGTTCCTGCTTGGTCGCGATCTGATGTATCAGCCATCCGAAGTACTGAGACGATGTGACCATGTGGGCCAGCGTTTCAGACGCGCTCCATGAGTCATCGGTCGGGGAAGGTCGTTCCTGTATCCGTTTGGCTATGGCGACGGTTTCCTCTACCACTTTGCTCAATCGCTCGATCAATAGCGATCGTTCATGCTCGAAGTAATCCGTTACGAAGGCCGCTATATCTGACTTCGTGAACGCTGGACTCTCTTGCAACATGTCTTCTTCCTTTCTCCGCGATCATTTCCCTTGCGCTGGATGCCAATGCCTTTCACGGTCGGCTCGATGGAGTTGGCGGTTCAGACATCAGTCCCCCATCGACAAGACGTACCCGATCGACGGATCAGCTTCTCCGGCCAGCTGCTGCAACCACGCTTGCTCGATCGCCTGTGGGCCGCGGTATGAGACGATCTTCATCCAGCCATCCAGATTCTCGCTGAAGATCTTCCATGCTTCAGCGAGTCTTGCGACATAACCGTCCACGCCCCAATCGTCGGTGCGCTTAGCCAGCCATGTGGGAGCGAAGAAGAACTCCGCCTGGCTGGACATCTTGGCCTTGTCGCGACTCTCATCCCAATGGGTATCTCCGAGAGCCATCGAGTAAACGAGGGTCTTTCCGAGACGATCGGCCAATCCATCGCGAACCGCGGTGTTGCCTGCGACATCAACGTACGCGATCGATCGCGTAGTTGGCACTGCATCGAGTGCGTCGTAAGTGAACACTCGGTCGTAACAGCCGAGTCGCTTCGTGAAGGTTTCGTTGCGCCTGGAAGTCAGACCCCAGACTTCCAGCCCATCGACGCGGCTTAGCAAAGAGGCCATCCCGTACGCAGTCTTGCTTGACGCGCTGGAAAGCAAGACGGCTTTGGCGCCCTTGAAGCCGCCGTCTTCTAGGAAATCGAACGCGAGGAATGACGTGATGAAAAGTGGCCTCAAGATCAACTGCTCATCCTCGTGACCTCGGTCGTAAACAGGGTCTCGCTCTGTTGCGAAATATTGGTTATAAGCACGAGGTAGTTGACTGCGGTGGGGAGCCTCATCGCGAAGGCCGATCGAGTTGGCTTTCGCGTCAACAACCAATCGGGTCGATATCGGGAAGAACCCGTAGTACCTCTCGCCAACTTTGACTTCATGGTTCGCGGAGGCGGCAACGACGCCGAAGCCCCACACGGGGTTGCGGCCCCACCCTTGTTCTTGCGTGGGGAAGTATCCCCAGTAGCCGATCGCGTCGCCGTAAACGGCATAGGTCACGTTGTTGGCCGTGAGACCGAACTTCTCTAAACGCAAGCAGACCTGCCCCTGCGTTAGTTCGCGCTCCGACTCATCGTCGTCGATGAACTTACAGACGTGGAGATCGTCGCGTCTTACAACGAAGTGTTGACCATTAGACATCTTCGACTCCTTCTTCGGGCGGGACTGCGGACACAAGAGCCGCCCTCAAGCGACACGGAACGAAGTCTAAAGGGCCCCAGCCAGGGCCAGGACTCCTGCTTCGAAGGACAGTAGTTTCTCCTTGCGGTCAAGGCCCCCCGAATATCCAACAAGTTTGCCCGACTTGCCGATCACTCGATGGCAGGGCACGACGATGGCGATGGGGTTTCGGGAGTTCGCAGCCCCCACAGCCCTGCACGCCCTCGGGGAACCCGCTGCAACCGCGATGTCGAGATAACTGGCGGTTCGACCGAATGGGATCGACAAGAGTGCATCCCACACTTTCTTCTGAAACACAGTACCCTCTGGGCGAAGTTCCAAGTCGAACCTGGTCAGTTCTCCCTCGAAGTATGCCGATAGCTGCGATCTTGCCTGAATGAACGAACTTTCATCTTTCGTCCATCCATCTTCGATGGCCACCGGTTCGGCGGGGTCCTGCATATGAAGCATCGACAGTACCTCACCGTCGCCAACCAGCAGCAGTCGCCCTACTGGGCTTGGCATCGTTGCATAGCGGGCCTTGTTCAAGATGTTCTCCTGTTCGAAGTCGTTGTCTTCGTAGGTCCGGTGGTCGAAGCCCACAGATACTGCAGCGCGTAGGATCGCCAAGGTCTCCAACGCTCAGCCACTTGCAGAGCTCCCTTCGGATCGGAAGGTAGCCCACAAGCTGCCAGGGCATGTTTCACCCCAAGGTCCGTAGGCATAAAGACATCGGGGTCCGATAGAGCGCGCATCCTTATATATGCGACTGTCCATGGCCCTATCCCCGGGATCCTCAAAAGGCGTTCGGAAACTTCATCACGATCAGCCCCGGCATCGAGGGTGATGTCTGCATCGGCTATCGATCTGCACAATGCACGCATCGCGTTCCTACGAGCCCCGGGCATCGGCAGATCTTCATCGCACGCTTCAGCAACCGCATCGGGTGTAGGGAATCGATGTGTCAGTCCCGAGACGGGAGCCGTAAGAGGCTTGCCGAAATTCCGCACGAGTTGTTCTGCCGACTTGGTGGCTGCCGAAACGCTTACCTGCTGCCCGAGTACAGCGCGCATGGCGACCTCGGCACCATCGACGTGCCCTGGCACACGGACCCCCGGGTGCCCTTTCATATGGGCTCGAAGGGCTGGGTCGCAGCTCAGATGCGCGCTCACGGCAGAGGGATCGGCGTCGAGGTCGAGAAGACGCCGACTTCTTTCGACCGCGGCGCTGAGATCGCGCAGATCGTCGAGACGCAAGGTGCAATCGATCCAGGGTTTTTCATCACCGCGAGTATCGAGCCGCACTGTGCCGGATCCATGCGGCAGCGACAGCGTTCGAGCGAAATACTCCGGCGATCCTTCCTCCACGCCCGCCACTGCACGCGTTGCCAGGAAACCGAACAGGTGCCGCGCCGCGTATGGCGCACGATACGGAAGGCGCAGTTGGATAGATCCAGGCAATGATGGCTGGGTGCGGCCCAAACGCGAACGCCTCATCTGGGTCGGCGTCATAGCGAAGACTTGTTGGATAGTTTCGTTGAACTGGCGGACACTTGCGAAGCCCGACGCGAATGCGACTTCGGCCATGGCAACCTCGGTGGTTTCGATAAGGATGCGAGCGGTTTGGGCGCGCTCGGCCCTTGCGAGTGCAAGTGGCCCTGCGCCCATTTCTGCGACCATCACTCTGTCCAGATGCCGCTCGCTGTAGCCGAGTCGTGACGCTAACCCCCTCACCCCATCTCGGTCGACAACGCCGTCGGCGATCATCCTCATGGCTCTGCCGACCAGGTCTGACCTCATGTTCCATTCAGGGGAACCCGGTACCGCATCGGGGCGGCAGCGCTTGCAGGCCCGAAACCCCCCATGTTGGGCGGCCGCGGCTGAGGTGAAGAAACGAACGTTGGCCCGCTTGGGGGTGATGGCAGGACAACTCGGTCTGCAATAGATGCCAGTTGATGTAACCCCAACGAAGAACCAACCGTCGAAACGGGGGTCCTTGCTCTTACACGCGAGATACATATGGTCTTCATCCACGTCGACAGCATCTCGCACATCAGAACCCTTGTCTGGCGGGAATCGGACATCGTGTTTGGGACTAGCCTTCGCCGATGAACATCGCGATGTGGCGTCGAATATCCTTGCTCCGATGATGATCGTTGCCGGTGTTCGTGCCTCGTTCTTAGCGTTATTGATCGGCGCTATGTCGTTCGTGTTCATGGTCGATCCGGGAGCGCCGGCGGTGTCGGCGGGCGCCCCGATCGCCTTCGGACCTCCGACCATCTCCGGGATCCAGGGCTTTGGCTTCGAACCTGACCTAAGGGTCCAGGGCGAAAGGGTCTATACAAGCAGTCCCGGCACACTCGCATCGACGATCAGCTGGCTCTGGCGATCTACAGACGGCGGCAAGACATTCAAGTGGATCCCTGCTTCGACACCGATGACCGGGAAACTGCCAACCTGTATCGGTGGTGGAGATACAGAACTCGCGGTCGACTCAGGCGGGCACCTGTATTTCAACGATCTTACCCTGGCGAATTTTTCAACTGCACGGTCCGATGATCAGGGCGTGTCGCTCACTCCTCCAACTTGCACATCGGTGAACACTAGTCCAGACGATCGTCAGTGGTACGCGACAGACGGCGACCCCACCAACGGTGGAAACCTGTACCTGGCTTATAACGTTCCTGCTTCCAATCCGACGGTTTGCAACGGGGTCCCCGACACTCGCAATGTCCTCACCGTGGCGCGCTCGCCTGCGAACGGCGCGCTCGGAGCAGACGCTGGTATTCACTTCGCACCTGCACAAAGTGTCGTGGGCGGTTGCGATGAAGGCATCATGGGACCCAACGAAGTGAGCCCTCTCGACCATCGCATCTATGTACCTCACGACAACGCGGCGTTCGACGCGATCAGCGTGGCCAGATGCGACGCCGTACCGTTCAGTGCCCTGGTTCCGTCCGGACTGTCGTGTGCCGACTTCCCCGTTGCGAGCTTTCCTGGGTCGCAAGCAGGTTCCAGTTTTCCGGCCCTCACGATCGACTCGGCGGGGAACGTCTACGTCGCTTGGGAGCAAACGCCGGTTGACGGTTCGGGAGGTGCGACCGGCGACACTCTATTGTTCTGGTCGTCTTCCACCAACGGTGGCACTACTTGGACGCCACCCGTTCAGATCCCAACACCTGGTCAGCACAACAACATCTTCGTATCGATCGCCGCAGGTGACGCCGGCCGTGTCGACATCGCATGGTACGGGACGAAAGCCGAGCAGCACCAACATCCGGATCCCTCCAACACGTCTACCTGTTCCGGGCCCGGAACCGCTGTTGGCGACTGGAACCTCTGGTTTTCTCAGACGATCGATGCGACCGCTTCGTCGCCCACGTTCAGTTCGCCGATCGATGCCGGTGAACACTTCTTCCACCGAGGGGGTGGGTTCTCTTTGATCGGACGCGATCCAAACGACCTTTGCAACTCCAGGATCCAACTAGGCGATTTCTTTCAATTGAGGACGGGCCCAGATGGCGAAGCGAACGTCATCTTCGTCGACTCGAATAATCGCACAGGCTTGTCACACAACATGTTCGTAAAACAGATCTCGGGCACCGGTGTTTTGGCAGCCAAGCCTCAGGTTCCGCTCCAGGCTGCTCCTGTGAATGCCATCGGGGATCCAGCGAACGATGCGACCTACGACGCGAACTCGGTTGTCAGCGCCAACCGCAAACAGTTCGACATCCTAGGGTCCTCGATGACTCGGCTAGACTCTTCTGTCTACAGGATCACGATGACCGTTGCAGACCTCACGAACATCTCGCCTCTGGATGCGAGCGGAGATGTCAACCCGGTCGGGATGTGGATGACGCAATGGATCGCGCCTTCCAAGACGATGACCGAAGGAGGCAAGAACTTCTTCGTTGCGATGGAGACGAACCGGGGAAGCATTCCGAGATTCCTCCTGGGACAAACGAGTTTCACAACCAACGGCGGAGCGATCTGGCTCACCTACCCGGGAGCCAAAGTGATCGATGGGAACTACACCGCCACGGTCCCCGGAATAATAACGATCGACGTGAAGCTCTCAGACGTGGCCGTGCCCGACCCTATCGATGCCAAGTTGTACAGCGTCACTTCGGCGACCATGACGCTTCCCGCTGCGTCGGATTCAGCTGGCTCGGGAGCCGTCAGCGGAGTGCTTTTCAACCTTATCGATGTGGCGCCCGCCTACGATCACGACCCAAGCGGGCCCGCGGGCACCGGATGCATCTGTCCACTAGCCGACACGGGGACCCGCTCATCTTGGGGCGTATGGCTACTGATGCTCGTGGCTCTTCTCGCCCTCTCGCTGATCAACCGACGCGCGGCAAGTGAGTAGTTCCCATGCGATGCCCCTGCCGGTTAACCCCTCGATGATCTGACCGCCCCGCGAATAGGTAACATCGCGGCATGGACAAACCTGCCCCGTTAGACACCGAGCTCGTCAATCGATTCGTGGTTGCCGGTCACGCTGACTTAGACGCCGTACGAGAGATGCTCGCCGATCGGCCTTCACTGGTGAATGCAACATGGGATTGGGGAGGCGGCGACTGGGAAACGGCGCTCGGCGGCGCATCGCACATGGGGCGCTCCGACATCGCAGGCTTCCTGTTGGCGGCAGGAGCCCGGATGGACATCTTCTGCGCCACCATGCTCGGCCTAACCGACATAGTGATGGCGATGATTGCCGCCGATGGACGCGCCCTCACAGCCCTCGGCCCTCACGGGATCGGCCTCGTGCAGCATGCCGAGGCAGGCGGCGGTGCCGGGCTTGCTATGCGACTTAGAGAACTCGGGGCTTCTTAGCGAGGCCATTCGGTTATGAGGAAGTCGATGTCATCGTCGATCCCTTCGCGGGTCATCGCCTGCACGTAAGCAGCATTGGCCTTCCGGCGGTTGCCGGCCTTCGATCTTCGGCTTCCGGAACGCCTTGTCATGCGGGCACCCATGATGATCACGGTCGGGGTCGTGGCGATAGCCAAAAGGGCAGCCCCCGCCGCCGCTCCGGCAGTCCCCCCGACCGCGATCACGGCTATCCCCACGATGCCAAGCGCCAATGCCCAAAGCCCGGCTGCCAACAGCAAGCCGCACATCACTAGCCATCTGATGTATCTCATGTTTCGATGGTAATCGGTGGGTCTGACAGTTCTAGATCGAGGTGCCCAGGGTCTGCGGCTTTGCTGTTACCCAGTCTTTGACCGCCTGAGAATCGAGTCGACCGATCACCGAAGTCATGGTGAACTCCTCTGCTGCGACTTTGTCTAGGTCGCTCCATGCAATGGGGAATGAGACCGGGGCGCCCGGACGGGCCCTTGGCGAAAACACCGATGCGATCGTTGCACCAGGACCATTGCGATGGGCGTCGAAGTAGACACGGCCGCCACGGTCTGCTTTCGAAAACTCCATCGTAAATAGGCCGGGCTCCTTCTGTGTCGCTAGCTCACCTATCTTCACCGCGAACGAATGCGTGCGCTGATAGTCGTACAACCTCCTGATGCGCAAACAAACATGCAGGCCCTTCCCGCCGGTGGTTTTCACCTGAGCGTTGGCACCAAGGTCCTTCAGAACAGAACGCACCACGAAAGCTCCATTCACAGCCAGATCGAATCGACCCTCCGGTGGATCGAGATCGAACACGATCATGTCGGGACGGTCCCACCTCGAGATTCGATCGAGACAGTGGTGCAGTTCGACGCCAGATTGGTTTGCGACCCAAACCAGCGTGCGCGCGTTGTTGCACACCAGATAACGGATCTCGCGTTTCGCCGATGGCGCTTCGACGGTGCGTGTTGCGATCCAGTCGGGTGTGTACGAAGGTGCATTCTTCTGAAAGAAGATCTCGCCCTCGATACCAGATGGTGCCCGTTTCAACGTCAATAAGCGCTGCTTCAGCTCCGGTATCAACAGGTTCGAAACACTCTTGTAATAGTCGATGAGTTGTTGCTTCGTGATTGCGTCATCAGGCCACAGCACGCGGTCCGGATTCGTGATCTTTGGTTCGAAGTTGGCTGGCACCAGGTCATTATCGCTTGGAGGTTGGATGCGGCGAGCCGATCGGCCGGGATGGGCCGGGTAGACGACGGGCCCTTGGGGACCAAGAGGTTTTAACGTTCACTCTGGGAATTGCCGGACCGCATAGGCCGACGGTGAGATAGATTTCCGCAGATGAACTGGCGCTCATTCCATGCAGAAACGAACCACGGCATCGGCAAGATAAGCGGAACCGAGCACGACCCGGACGTTCCTGAACCGATGGATCCCGCGCGCAAGCCTCACCCATTCAAGAACTACTCATCCGGCCGGAACATCGTTCAACTCGCCGATGACAAACAAGCATGGCTCGAAGGAGTTGTGCCGCCGGGCCTGGACCTGGGTGGGATCTCGCGCTTGCTCGTTATGGGCGCAGGGAGCAAGCGATACCGCAACCCCCAACTGCGTTCGATGTCTTTCAGGACCTACGCTTCCGCGGGAGCATTGCATCCCAACGAGGTGTACGTCGCTACATGTGGGGTCCCCGGCCTGGGCGCCGGTCTTTATCACTTTCATCCGCGCGACAAGATCCTCGTGATGCTTGGCGACGGCGACCCTCGCAGCGCGATCTCAGGTGCAGCGGGCGATCAGTCTCTATTGGAAACACCTGTCATATTCATCGTCACTGGCATCCCATGGAGAACATCTTGGAAATACCGCGAACGCGGGTACAGGCACCTTTGGTGGGACGCTGGGATGATCATCGCCAACATCATGGCCCTGGCCGACAGCGTTGCGATCCCATCGAAGGTTTCGGCGGACTTCATCGACTCGCAGATCGACAACATGTTGGACATCGACGGTGCAACCGAGATGAGTTTGGCGTTGATCTCGCTCGGGACTGGGGGAGCTCGCCCTGCATCCTCGCTCACATCTTTCGCTCTTGTCGCGGAGCCTATAGGGCCCGAGCCTTTCGAGTTCACGCGCATCACCGAAGTCCATGCCTCGACAGCACTTCACGAAATCGCCGATCGGCCTGTCGCCGCGCCTGCATCGGGCGTGGCCATCCCGGGAGAAGACTCGATAGATAAGACCATCTGGCGACGTGGTTCCGTTCGCCGACTCGACCCCGAAGCAACTACGACTACAGGGATCCTCGCCGACGTTTTGCGCTACACGGCTGCCCCTTGGGCATCGGATTGGGGCGGAAGCCTCTGCGATCTGTTCGTCGTCGTGAACGGTGTCGATGGATTGCAAAGAGGTGTTTACCGCTGGAGCGACAACAGCCTTTCGCTGGTCAAGGTCGATGAAGAGTCACGCGACATCGCAACAGGATTGTCTCTGGGCCAAGACCTCGGAGGCGACGGCGCCTTCGTCGTTTTTCCCATGGCCGATCTCGACGACGTGACGGCCAAGTTCGGGGACCGCGGTTATCGGGTTGCACAACTCGAAGGAGCCATCGTTTCGGGTCGGATCTACCTAGCGGCTTACGCTGTTGGGCTCGCAGCATCGGGGCTCACGTTCTTCGATGAGGAGGTCAGCAAATACTTGGGGGCCAAGGGCCTGCCCATGCTCGAGGTATCGGTAGGCAAACCTCTGCCAAGACGCTCACCTAAACCTCCGGGCGACTCTCCCGCCAACCTAGACTTAACGGCATCCGATGAGAACGCCTTGCCGATGCACTGGGAGGTTGGGGCACGTGGCTACGAAGTCGTTTGCAAGGACGCTACGCTCGAGATCTCGTGCATGAAACCGCGCGGGCGGGCCGCCGCCGTTTCGCAAACAGTGAAAGCAGAAGCATTCCGCGGCAAGAAACTGACCTTGTCGGCAAACATCCAAACGGACCTGCCCGACGATTCTATGGCGGGGATCTTCTTGTCAGTGAGCGTTCCCGACGCAGCACCCCTTCACAACGACATGTGGGACACTCCGATCAAAGGAAAGACACCATTCTCGGCGGTAAGCATAGATATCGAGGTGCCAGAAGAGGCCGAATCGATCATGTTTGGCTTGTGGATGTTTAACGTCGGCAGCACCAAGTTTCGCATGATCGAATTAAAGGAAGCCGGCGAGTGAGAGCGGGACGCAAGGGGCTTATCGTTTCGGTGATAGTCGTGGCAGCGCTCGGTTGCAACAAGGTCCCCGCGAACCATTCCTCTTCTGCCCCACAAGCATCTTCGTCGGCGACACCTCGGCATGTCATGTCGAACCAGCCTCCCCCTCAGAGTGGGCTCATCACCGAGAAGGACTCGGGTAAGACGTTCGAGGTAGCCATCGGCCAGAAGATGTCAATTCGTCTCATTAACGGTTTCGTTTGGACTGCCCCCGAACGACGCGGATCCTCAGTCGAACTGGCTCCGGTGAACTACAAGAGCGACCCGGGCTTCGTCGAGTACGCGATCACGACCGTGCGATCGGGAAAGACGATCATCACGTCACAAGGTACCGAGAATTGTGGGTCCACCTCATGCCCCGGGAAGATGAGCTTCACCGTCACCGTCGTGGTTCCGTAAAGACGGTTAAAGAAAGGGGAGGGCCGAAGCCCTCCCCTTTCCTTTACCCGTTTGCTGTCAGCTTCCGTTCACCTTCTGGACCATAAGCCTTTGTCGCTTCAGGTCATCGGTGGATGATGCGGGGTTGATCCTTACGCTCTCGGCCGTTGTCATCAGTGATGAGAAGGCCGTATCTGGTATGTGATCACCGTTTGTGTCGAACAATTGCGGGTATTCGATGCCACCGTTGGCGAAGTTCAACCAAGCGGTGAGGAGTTCTCTGTCGAGCTTTTGAGACTCATCGCCCCCATTGCCGCTCAACCACAGAACGTCGGACGCCGTTGCGATCGTCGAGGCATCCCGCACTTCATTGAAAACACGGCTCATGTAACCGGCGATCTTCAGGTAGCACTGCAATGTCTGCTGAGAAAAGTCGCGGGTTCCCACGCCCCTGTAATTGGTCTGCCAGTAACCTTGGGGCCGCACCCTGCTCCCCGTCGCTCCTTGGATGATCACCGCTATGCCGTCTGCCCCCGAACCGGCGTCGTCGTCGCCGACGTTAAGGCCGACGTTGTACAAGCAGGCATCACTGAAAGTGTGACTGCGGGCATCGGCAACATTGCGCGGCTGGAAACTAGGGCTCGGCAGAGGATCGTTGGCCGGTGCATTGACCAGCGACTGCATGGACTCGTCCGGTGCCGGGGGCCCGTTGTCCCAGTTCCAACTGAACAATAAGTCGTCGCTGCCCGGGTCCTGCGATGTCGCACCGAAGAGTACTGGCGATCCGATGTGAGTTATGAACGTCGGACTTCCGTTGACCAGGGTGGCCGATGACTTGTCGATGGCCGCAGTGGGATCGACGTTAGCCACTGTCACTTGGTCGGTTGATTGACCAACTCCGCCGTCATCATCGGTAACAGTGATGGTTATCGGGAACGTTCCGTTGTCGCCATAGACCTGGTTCCCGCTCACGTGCCCGATGTCGGGAGTTGGGCCCCCTGGCCCCCCCTCTGAGTCGACGGTCGCAGAGCGTGCTTGGACGCTTCCTTGTCCCCAATCGATCGAATATGTGTATGTGTCGTTGAACCCGGGGTCGCTGAACGAGGCAGAGAAGGCGGCAGTGTCCCCTTCCCGGAGCGCATTCACGGCGTTGGTTACGTTAACTGTTGGCGCAACGTTGTCGATCTGGACTCCGATGCTTGAACAACTAGTCGAATCGTCGTCGCTTCCACATACCAACACCGGATAGTTAGCGTTGTCGCCATAGACGTGGGTGGCCGAGAATGTCAGCGTCGCGTCTGGCTGTACGTTCTCAAGAACTCCTGCGATCGGAGTCACGGTTCCATCTTTCCAATCGATCACTGCGGTCAGGGGATCGAGCCAACCTGGATCGGTTATCGAACCAGACACAGTCACAACAGAACCTTCACCCTTCGGAGCATCAGTCGCAAGGTTCAATGAAGGTGAAACATTATTGACCACGACCGTCGTGGTATCGGTCGACTTGTTACCGTCTTGATCGGTCACCTGCAGCTTGATGGTGAACACTCCGTCTTGCCCAACAGCACCGAAGTTGGGGGTAGCAGAGGTTGAGTCATCGAATGCTCCGTCGTTATCGAGGTCCCATGCATAGGTGAGCGGTCCCCCATCGGCGTCAGTAGACGTTGCCCCGTTTAGCGCAACTGAAGTTCCTTCGTTCGTTGCGTAGGGTCCCCCGGCCCTGGCCGTCGGCAAACAACTCGACGGAGAGTTGTAACTCTCAGTCACCGTTTGCTGGTCGGATGAGGTCGTTGCGCCTTGTCCCATGCCTTTGGATGCGAATGAGGCCCAGATCAAGCATTGGTTAGCGCTCGCATTGTCTGCAACGTCCGCTGCGAGTATGCCGTCGCGAGCGTTGAGCATCGTCGGGCTGGATCCGGTGTTCTTCATCCCGTCGATGACAAGGAGGTCATCCTTGCCCTTACCTGGACCATATCCGTAACGGTTGATCAACCTTGCCCTGAGATCCCAAAGAACCGTTGCCCAAACTTCACCGTCGTTGTGAACTTCGCATCCACCGCTGCACACCTTGTTGTAGGTCCAAGGGCTGGTGTCATATCGAACCCGACGGAATCCACTGGTCGCGGTGGCCGTGGTTCCGCCTGAGTATTCGAAGATCACAGGGTCGTTGTAAAAGGATGTGGCGAGCCAATCGCTCCACCCTTCGCCCATGCCGCCGGTCTGGGGCCCACTGCCCAACGAGCCAGATCCGACCAAACGATTCGAAAGTCCGTGTCCGTATTCATGGATGACGGTGTCGCCTTCGAGCTCGCTCTCAACACATGGGAATGGTGGGGCGCCGAGGAACACCTGGAGCTTGCCGTTTCCGCCATCACCAGGCGTGAAGAAGTTGGCGTTATTGCGAGCGCTAGTGGGCGGATCGAACGAGTCGAACGCTTCGGCATGAACGCGGTCGCCTGCTGATCCACCGCGCCCGAAGTTGTCATCTTGGAAGTTTCGCGCCGCCTCGTTGAAGCCAAGTGGGTAAAGATAGTCGTGGATCACGTTCACGTAATAGAACAACTGGGTCAAGGTGAAGTCTCGGTCGGTCGTGATATCGGTGCACGGGCTCGACGCATAAGCGTTGGAGAACGAGTAGTTGTAACGCTGGAAGTTCGGGCCTGGCGACGCGGGGGTTTGCGTTTGGTAATCGGATGAGTCGTCGGCATTGGTATCGGTGTAGGCCGTGACGTTGTTGCCAGCTGTCTCACGATTGGTGCCAACCCAGCCGTTGTTGTCGAACCCTGCTCCAGCGAATGAAACCGTCGTGGGTGTGGGGGCTGACGCGTCTTGTGGATGCTGGCCCGTGAAGACGGTGCCGTCGGGGGCCGCATCGCTGTACTGATTGTGGTCTGCAAGTATCCCGCCGGTCACGGCGTCGACCAGCGTCTCGGGCCATGTGCGCGGGTTCAGATCGACCGAGGTCTTCCAGGCGAGATGTGCGGCACCGCCAAGTACCGGGTCGACGTAAGTCACCAGCTCGGCGGTAGCGGGCTCGGCGTTGATCGAATGAGCGAAAGGATTCGCGTAGATCGCCTTCTTTGAAGGGCCGGTTTCCTGCGAGATCAGATGCAAAGTTCCAACCTGGTCGTAACCGTGCGAGTGTGCCGCGATGTCGATCGCGGTTCCAGCGTTGATCGCAGGGGCGGGTACCGCCGCGGCAGCCGGATAAAGGGGGCCTTGCACGATGAGGATGCGACCTTGCCGATCGACCGAGACGGTCAGAACGGCTCCATAGACGTCTCGGCCTTGATCCGTTTGCTTGAGCCCGAATTGAGTAACGCCGTTGTGATCGGTGACGTAGTTGCTTACGGTGACTAAGCTTGAAAGATCGGGTGCGGTTAGTTTGTAAAGAACGGCATGCTGTGCGAGGAATCCCCGCACGATCGCTTCAGGCGTTCGCAGATCAGCTGAAGACAGGAAGCCGCCATAGTGGATGAGCGACCTTGGTATCGCTTGAACCTCGTCCCAAGAAACTGTTGCCCCTTGGATGGTTGCTAGGTCGGCGACCTGCGCGGGACTAGGTGTGAACTCCGTTGCTGCTTGAGCTGTGAAGAAGCCCACCGTCCCGAATATCAAACTTACAGTCGTTACGATGCCCGTCAGTGATGCCGAAAGCCTGCGCTTCATGGTTCATCCCCCTGGATCCGAAGCCACCGGTTTGTGGCCATTTGTCCGGATGATATTCAGATCCAGGCCGAAAACTGTAACCGCCGTTACGCCCGCAATGTCGGATGGACGCCATAAGGGCGACGTCCCCTGTTAACTTTTCGCTTCTTCGTATGCTCTTTGCAGTTCAGCGATGTCGAACTTCTTCATCTTCAAGAATGCCTCGGTGACGGCCCCCATCTGCTCTTTCGTGCCATGTTCCATCATCGTTTGCATCGCGGTTGGGACGATCTGCCAAGACACGCCGAACTTGTCCTTCAACCATCCGCACTGTTCCGAACCGGGGACAGCCGAGAGCCCGTCCCAGTAATGGTCGATCTCTTCTTGGGATTCGCAGGACACCATCAATGAGACGGCCTCATTGAAACCGAATTCGTGAGGGTAGGCGCTGTCCATGGCCGCGAATATCTGATCACCCAGCGAGAAGCTTGCGTATCTGATGGTCCCTTCGGCGTCAGGCTCCTCACCGGGTCCATAGCGGAGGAAGCCGTCAACTTTCGAATCGGGGAACAGTGACGTGTAATGGCCGATGGCCTCTTCGGCCTTGCCACTGACGTCACCGGCGAACATAAGGGTTGGGGTGATCCGCTGTTTGATCTGCGGCTCAATGGATCGCATTATCTGCCACGAGAGACCGAAGCGGTCCTCGGTCCAGCCGTAACGCTGGCTGAACGGGTAAGCATCGAGCGGCATCAGAGCCTTGCCGCCTTGAGACAGCTTGTTCCAATATCGGTCTACTTCTTCATTTGACTCGCAAGAAACGGTGAACGAAAGCGCGGGGGTGAACTTGAAAAGAGGACCAGCGCTTATGGAGTTGAAAAGCTGGCCGAAAAGTTCAAATGCCACTACCTCGGTATCACCCGACGGTGTGTCTTTGATGGTAGACACGTTGGTGACCTTCGAGTCAGGAAACGTCGTCGTGTAAAGCTCGGCCGCCTCGACTGCTTCAGAGTCGTACCAAAGGTGCGCGCTGATCTTGCTGATGATAGATCCCCTTTCACTTGTTGCATGACACTTGTGATGTAATCGACGATGCTCGCGCAATGCGGTGTGAATCACAACCGAACATATTCTGGAGCACGCGATGGAACCAAGGATCCTGCGAACGGACGCTAAGGGCACAGGCGACTCGATCGTATTCGTGCCCGGAAGCCTGACCGGTTGGTTGTCTTGGGTCCCCCATCAAGAGGCCATCGCAGACTCGTACCGAGCGATACGCGTTCAGCCCATCGGCAACGAACTGGGCTCGGCCGGTCAGCCCGGAGATCCTTCTTATTCTTACCTCACCGAGCGCGAGTCGCTGGCGATGACGCTGGATTCGCTAAGTATCGATTCATGTCACTTCGCCGGATGGTCGGGGGGTGCGCGGGCGATGCTCGAGTTTTCGATGCAGTACGGAGACCGGGTTCGGTCACTCACGTTGGTGGAGCCGGCGGCGTTTTGGATCTTGGAAAAACTCGGGATCGAGGACCCGATCGTTGAGAAGTTGAATGCCTTCCTGCATCCGCTCGCAGGAAGAGATGTGACCGAAGATGACCTTGCGACCTTCTTAGAGTACGCCGCCTTCATCGCACCTGGCGAAGATGCGCGCCAACACCCGAACTGGCAGCGGTGGCTCCCCCACCGTAATGGTTTGTCATGGCAAGGCGAGTTTCTGGACACTCCCGATCGATCACCGGATGAATTGAAGGACATCCAGGTGCCAACGCTACTGGTGCGCGGGACGAATACGGCTGAGTGGTTGAAGAAGGTAGCCGACGAGGTCGCAGCAAGGCTGCCTCACGTAACGGCGCTGGAACTCGAAGGTGACCATGCGTGTCACATCCAGCGCCTCGACGACTTCATGGAGTCCTTCAGAAAACATCTGTCCGCTGCCTGATGTCTACTGAGCTTCGCGGCTCGCTTCCTCAAGAGCCCGGCCCAGGTCTTTGTGATTGCGAACTGATCCAACCAACCCTTCACATACTCGGCGTCGATCCTTACGCCGAGGGCATTGATATTCGCAGCGACGGCTTCGTAATCGCGCGAGCGGCCGGCTATCAACTTGAAAACGATGAGATCTTCGCTGGTCCATCAGTGCCTCTGTCGAATCGGCTTGATCTCGTCGGGCTGATTCCAAGGCTAAAGTTTAGTAACTTTGGACACGCGACTTCCCTTATTGGTTCCTAACCTGGGAGCGCGGCTCAGCTATCAGGTTGGCAGCGCATCTCATTCGAGGTAACTCTTGGCGAGCCCCGGCGGAGCGCACACCAGCCAAGCATCCACGATCGCATCCTTGAGAGCTTTCTTGGAAATCCTGTCGAGATGCACAAGTAAGGCCGGATATGCCTCGAAGTGAGCGATAGTAAAGAGTGCGTTGGAGCCTGAGGCGAGGATGGCATCCTTGTCGATGAGATCCTCGACGCGCACCGCCAGGATTTCTCCGTCGGGGTAGGCTTCGTCGCCAAAACGCTTAATGTCTGCCTTCGTGAATGGACGTTCCCACGCGAAGGCCTTGCCGCTCACGAACCATGTTCGGTTGCCGTGGCGAAAGGCCTCGGTGACTTCGGGCAACCCGGAAGCCAATCTTGCGACATCTTCGAATGTAGCCATCGGGCCAGATTGTTTCATCCGCACGGCCCGTAGTGGCAGGCGTGGCTTAAGTCTTCGGGCTTCACGGCTTCACTCACTGAACGGAGTACTCTCGCTCATCATCGGCGGAGACGATCTCGGGACGGCCGAATAGGTATCCCTGGCCGTAGTTGACACCAAGCACGCGCAATGCGTCAGCAGCCTGAGTCGTTTCGGTCCCCTCGGCAAGGGCGATCGCGTTGATCCTTCCTGCGAAGCTAACCATCGCACCTACGAGCGCCTGCTCGGAAAGATCGGTGTCAACATTCATGGTGAGCCCACGATCGAGCTTGAGGATGTCCGGCGACAGTTTCAGGATGTGGCTGAGGCTGGCGAAGCCAGCGCCAACGTCATCTACGGCCAGGCGGGTCCCGCGCGACCTCGGATGCGAGAGAGCCGCATTCAGCAGTGAGTAGTTATCCACCGCTGAGTGCTCGGTCACCTCCAGAACGAGCCTTTCCGCAGGGACGGTGGCGATCAGGTCTTGAAATCTCGCCTCGTCGGCAGTCGCGGGTGAAAGATTCACCGAGATGTACTTGGTGTTATCGACGGACTCGAACAACCGCAGAGCCTTTTCGATCGCGAACAACTCCAACTCGATCCCAAGTCCCACAGAGTGGGCATCGGCGAACACCATGTCGGGTCGCGGCGATTCAGAAGAAAAACGGCTCAGCGCTTCGTAGCCGGCGGGTGTTCTCGTTCTGAGATCGACGATCGGCTGAAGCGCTATCTGCAAGCCGTCTCCCGCGAGGATCCCTTCGATCGATGAGCGCTTTGTGACCATTGACTGTTCGCGGCCTTCTAGCATCTCCAAAGGCTCTTTGATCAGGTCGACCAGGAGTCTCAGAACCCGAAGGTCGGCGTCAGTAACCTGCTTGCCCTCTTTGCTGAGCGTGCACATCGTCCCATACACCCTGCCGTCGGAGAACTGCACCGGCACACCGGCGTAACAGCCGATCCCCTGACTGCTGGTGATCGCGAGATCCCTGGTGCGCGGGTCCGTCTTGGCATCAGTTACAGCGAGTCCATCGCCCGACAGGACCAAAGCGCAGTAACTCTCCGAAAGCGGGTCGCTTCCCCCAGACCTGATACCGAAGGCTTCGGTCTGACCGGATACGTATCGAAATAGCCTGCGTTCAGCGGAGGCTTCGGCGATGAAAGAGACGTCCATGCCGAGCTGCTGTCGGGCCGAGCTTAAGACCTTTCGAATTACGTCCTCGGGCGTGGTCAGTTGAGGACCAGTCGTCTTCATCCACCGAACTTCATCCACTCTTCGTTTCCTCCTGGTCGATCATTGGTTGTTGGTTTGAATATCGGTCGTAGCGGGTGAGAATGGGGGCGAAAACCTATGCAATCCGAACCGGCAGAGCTCTCGATCAAGGCGGCCTCCGAGATGCTCGGGGTCCCTATCCCGACCATCAGGAGTTGGCAGCGCCGATACGGCTTGGCCGATCCAGAACGTTCCGTTGGCGGCCATCGTAGGTATTCGATGTCAGAGCTCAAATGGCTAGCCGCCTTCCGAGACCAGATCGACGCTGGAGTCCCGGCTCGCGTTGCCGCGTTGAGTTTCGGGGACACCGACCCGCGGCTAGGTAGTTTCTTGCGCGCCGCAGCCACATTCGACTCCTTCGCGATGGACCGCCAACTCGAAAGCCTGGCCAAAGCTGAGGGACTCGAGAGTGCGGTGACGGATCTGTTGATGCCTGCCATGGCGATGATCGGTGACCTGTGGAAGTCAGAGGACCTGGACGTGGCGCATGAGCACCTCGCTACCCAGGCGGTGCGGTCTTGGATGTCGCGGCGAGCGGCCCGCGCCGCTAGAGAATCGGGGGCCGCGTCTGGACCTGCCGCCGTGCTGGCCGCCGCCCCTGACGAACATCACACGATCGGCATCGAAGCCCTCGCCCTCCTTCTATCAATAAGGGGGTGGCGATGCCGGGTCCTCGGCTCGCAGACGCCAGCGGACTCGCTCCAGAGGGCGGTCCAACGGCTGGCCCCCGACGCAACGGTTGTTTCGGCCCAGCTATCGGTTAACCGGGCGGGGGCCGTCAGGTCCCTGCGCCAGCTCAGCGATCTCGGATGTTCAGCATACTTTGGCGGAAGGGCCTTCGCAGCGGCTTCTTCGCGTCGGGGCGTGAAGGGGACCTACCTAGGTCACGATCTTTCAGCGGCGGCGGACCAGATCGCCTTATTGCCGGTCCCCCCAGGACGACCCATAAAATCTAGGCGCGAAAAGAGGAAATAACGGTCTTCTTGGCGAAGCATTAGCCAAACCGCCAAGGGAGGCCCACATGAAGCACCTTAGAAGTCTCGCCCTCATAGCCTTGTTCGCCCTGATCGGAACTGTTTGCGTTTCTGCGTCGGCGTATGACCCGTCGCTTCCGACCGTGACCTCAGGACACCGCCCGGGACCCGACGCCCTGTATCTGCCTGCTGCCGACGCTCCCCAATTGCAAAACACCGGCCCGTGGCAGGCGCCACCGATCTTGGTTTCGGGGGCGGCTGAGTACCTGAACGGCGAGCACATATATCAAGACTTCCTCTACGACGACCACGGCGCGGCGGGGGGGCCCGACCTGAACGCTCCGATCGGCGCGAATGCATTCCTTTTCGCACCCAGCGCCGGGACATTCACCTACCCAACGGATGCGGCATACGCCAACAACGCTGCCGACCTTGTGGAGTTCCGCGTAAAACCACTTTCAACCGAAACAGCGTTGCGCATCACACTCAACACACTGAAGGACCCCAGCCTCATCGCAGCAACCGTGGCGATCGGAGGCACTCCCGGCATCGATGTCGCCTGGCCGCACGGGGCTGGCGTTTCATCGCCGGCGAAGTACTTCCTCACGGTCCACGGAACAACCGCAGAATTGACAGATGCCGGAACAGCAGATGCATTGATGCCCGCGCCTAGCACGACGGTTGATATGACGCGCCGCCAGATCGACGTCCGCATCCCGCATGAGACCTGGAACCCGGCCCTCTCGACGGTTCGTATGACCATCGGCATTGGACTTTGGAACGGCTCATCGGGGACGTATCTCGCCCCCGACTTCGGACCGGCGACGCCTACGATTCCCGGGGGCGCGGCTCCAACAAAACCAGCGATCGTGAACGTCGGTCCTCGCTTGAACGAACCAAATCCAGACCTTGCGACCATTTCGACTTGGACCTTGGGCGACTCGGCGGTTGGCGCTGCCCAGCAAGCGCGCTGGTGGCGCGAGCGCGCACAGGCCGATGCCCTTCAATTGGGCGATGTGAGTTCATTCTTCGAAGATATCGACTTCGCCAAACTCAGCGCGAACGTAAACGACGACTCTCAAGTTCCGAAGACGGGTCCGCTCAATCGCATCCTCGCTAGCCATTACTCATTCGGTCAAGGCTTCGACCCAACAAAGGTCTGCTACGACATCGGCTCGCAATTCAGCGCTGGCGCGAGTTGCATCGGACGATTGGTCGGACAGCTGCAGCCATATTCGCTCTACGTTCCCAACAAACCGCAACCTGCCAGTGGATGGGGAATGACTCTTCTTCTACATTCGCTCTCGGCTAACCAGAATCAATACTCCGCCTCGCGCAATCAATCCGAACTGGGCGAGCGGGGCGGCGGTTCGGTGGTTCTCACTCCATCCGGGCGCGGTCCCGATGGTTTCTATGCTGGGGTGGCCGAAGCAGACACCTTCGAGGCATGGGCCGATGTCGCCCGTCACTACACTCTCGATCCCGAGTGGGCCACAGTAAGCGGTTATTCGATGGGGGGCTTCGGAACATACCGGCTCCTAGCCCGTTACCCGGATCTTTTCTCGGCCGGTTTCTCGACTGTTGGTATCCCCGGAGCCGCCGACCCCATGCTGGCGTCGCTCCGCAACACACCGATATTCACGTGGAACGATGTAGGCGATGAACTGGTTCGGATCGATCAGAGCGAAGCGACGGTTAAGAGCCTTACAGCTCTGGGTCTGAGGTTCACGTCATGGCTGTTTCCGGCCTCCGACCACCTCACATTGGCTACCAACGATGAATACGCCCCTGCTGCCGGATTCCTCGGTTCGACCAAGGTCGATCGAAACCCGACGCATGTGACCTTCGTTGTGAATCCATCACAGGATTCATCGTTCGCTAACGCGGTGGCGGACCACGCTTACTGGCTGTCGAACATCGTTCGACGGGATGGCTCGATCAGTACGGGGACCATCGACGTGCGCTCGGAGGGCTTCGGCCTTGGCGACCCAGCGGTGCTGCCGATCTCGCAAGGCGCTGGCACCCTGAACGGTGGCAATCACGGCCCGATGGCATACGTCGAAAGGACTCAAGGCTGGAGCCATGCCCCTGCAACGGTGGTCAACGACACGCTCAACATCAAAGCCACGAACATCGGCACGTTAACGATCGATCCATTGAGATCACATGTCGATTGCGCGGTTCATCTGAACGTGCTCACCGACGGTCCGCTGACTGTGCTCATCGAGGGCTGCGGAACATTCAATTTCTGAGCGACATGAAGACCATTCAGACCATCCACTCGTCGAAGTCACATCTCGGCTGGGACAATTCGCTTTCGCCTGCGATCGTCGTAGAACCCGCAACAACCCTCGAGATAGATCTGAACGATTCTTCCGGAGGGCAATTGTCGCGGGACTCAGATCCTGCCGACCTTGCGTCCCTCGATTTCTCAAGGGTGAATCCACTGACTGGTCCTATCTCCATCGACGGAGCCGAACCAGGTGATGCGATACAGATAACGATGCTCGGCTTCGAGCGCAAAGTGGATTGGGGATGGACAGCGATCATCCCGGGCTTCGGTTTACTGGCCGACGCGTTCGGGGACCCCGCGATATGTATCTCGAAGTACAACTCATCGGGCAGCATAGATTTCATGGGCATAGCAGAGATACCGTTCCGACCCTTTGCTGGCACCATCGGTGTTGCACTTGCAGAAAGCGGAACGCACAGCGTTGTTCCTCCACGCAACGTCGGCGGGAACCTCGATGTGCGCGATCTGGTGGAAGGAAGTGTTCTGCGTTTGCCGGTAGCAGTGCCTGGTGCGCTGTTGTCGATAGGCGATGGACATGCGGCGCAAGGCGATGGCGAGGTATGCGGGACAGCTATCGAAACAACACTCGGCATCTCTGTAACCCTCGGCCTGATCAAAGGTGCGAACCTTTCGGCCCCCCGGTTCGAAACTGGACCGCTTAACCGACAAATGGACCGAGACGGTTATTTCGTTGCAACCGGCGTCGGACCCGACCTCTTGCAATGCGCAAAGGATGCCGTGAGTTCGATGATCGACGAGATCGCAGCTCGCACATCGATCAGCCCTCAGGACGCTTACATGTTGTGCAGTGTTGCAGGGGACCTTCGGATCAGTGAGATCGTTGACGCCCCAAACTGGGTCGTGTCCTGCTACATGCCGAAGGGAATCTTCGAGTGACTGAGTTTTCGAACGACTCCGCCGAACAGAAAGAGATTTGGACGAAGTATTTCGCGGCGACGGACAACCAGCCCGTGCATCCGATGTTTCATTTCCTCGACCCACTGATGCCGCACTCCGGACGAGCTATCGACCTTGGCTGCGGAGCTGGCCGCGGGAGCGTTTGGCTTTTGGAACATGGGCTCCAAACGATCGCGGTCGACATCTCACAGGAGGCGCTCGACCATCTCGAAGCGAAACTTCCACCAGATGCTGACATCCAGTTGATACGTTCGAGTTTCCAGGATCTGGACCTGGCCGCCCTCGGACCCTTCGACGTCATCGTGGCCGCCTTCACATTGTTCTTCCTGCCTCCCGACGACTACCCGAAGTTCTGGCGAAGCCTGGTTCAAACCCTTAAACCGGCAGGCTTATTCGCCGGACAGTTCCTTGGCGTCAACGACTCTTGGAGCGACCAAGGCTTGACCATCCACGACCGCGCCGCCGTCGAAGAACTCCTTCAGCCGTTCGAAGTTCTGCTACTCGAAGAGGAAGAAAAAGACGGGCCGACGGCGCTGGGTGACATCAAGCACTGGCACGCATTCCACGTCATCGCACGCAAGAACTAAGTCAAGCCGCAGTCGCAACGTCTCGGGTGCAGAACGCGCACACCGAGGCTGATACGGGGATCGAACTTAGGCAATATGAACAATCCTTGGTGGTCGATTCGACGTCGGGTTCGGTCTTTCTGCGAGCCATCAACCTGTTGATAGGTTTAACTATCAGCAGGAAAACGGCTGTTGCGATAGTCAGGAAAGCGATCACTGAGTTGAGGAAATTTCCGTACTTGACCGTTGCCCTGCCCGCATGAAAGACCAGATGACTGAAATCTGGGGAACCGAAGAACCCTAGAAGGGGCGTGAAGATGTCTTCGACGAGCGACTTCACAACGGCCCCGAACGCTGCCCCTACGACCACGCCGATCGCCAGATCTACGACGCTTCCCCTCAAGATGAAGGCCTTGAAATCCTTCATAACCGGTGCCTTTCGCTAGTCGACGTGCCCGTGAAAGGCCACATCCTCTTCGCGGCGGCAACGGCAGTCAAGGCGGACCCTAGCGTGTTTCCACGGGTTAGAATCTCTGGGATCGGGTATTGCTTGGTTTGCACAAACTCCTAAAGGAAAGGGACGTTTTGCAGGCAACGCCGTTCATGCGTGTTTCGACGCGACCGCGCTGGATAAAGCGGCTTACCTCTGCCGTACCACATGGCAGTTCGCTTCCAGATGACGTTTGGAAACGAAGGCACAGCGCGATCACCTGGATACTGTGGGCTCATACGGTAGGGATACTCGTTTTCGGCGTGGCACGGGGATACTCAGTCCTGCACAGCGGTATGGAAGCGGCCATCGTCGCATCCGCTGCGGTGGTCGCACGGGTCCCTAGGTTGAGCCCTCGTCTTCGGATGGTTGTGGCTAGCCTGGGACTGCTGACGGCTTCAGCCATCTTGGTCCACCTTTCAGGCGGGCTCATCGAGATGCATTTCCACTTCTTCGTCATGGTGGCCTTAGTCGCTCTTTATCAAGATTGGCTTCCATTCGCAACCGCGTTCGGCTACGTCCTCATCCATCACGGGGTCGTTGGCGTGCTCGATCCTCGAGCCGTTTACAACCACCCTGAAGCGTGGGCCCATCCGTGGCTATGGGCCGGTATACACGCCGGGTTCATCGCGTCGATCAGTGTCGTCTGCCTTGTTTCTTGGAGGGTGAACGAGTCGCTCACGTTCAGGCGCCGGCAGGTTGAAGAGCAGCTGAACCGAAGCGATGAGAGGCTTCGCTTTCTGGCGGACGCGAACCGGATCCTAGGCTCATCGCTGGATTACGAGAAAACGCTTTCCGATCTCGCTCGACTTGCTGTCCCCAACATCGTCGATTGGTGCGCTGTGGACCTTGAATCTGCGTCAGGCGGGCTGATGAGACTGGCGGTCGAACATATCGACCCAGCGCGCATCGAACTAGCGGAGCAGTTGAGCAGCAGGTATCCACCTTCACCGGATGCAGAACAAGGGACGTGGGGCGTAATCAAGTCGGGAGTATCGCAGTTCTATCCGAACATCACCGATGAGGCCCTCCAGCGCGCCGCAGTCGATGCGGAGCACCTGAGCATCTTGCGCGGCCTTGGTTTCACCTCTGTACTAGTGTCACCGCTTCAAGCGCGCGGTCGAACATTCGGAGCAATAACATTCGTGACCTCTGATTCCAACAGGTCTCTGACAGAGGCCGATCGAAGCATCCTTGAAGAAGTTGCGCAGCGCGCGGGCATAGCCATCGACAACGC
>JBHELT010000084.1:0-17204 GCA_046262935.1 Actinomycetota bacterium
ATCGCGTAGGCGCCAACGTCATTGAAGCGAAGATGGTGCGGGATATCGCTACCACAACCGACGGGCGCGTCAGACTTACGTTGTTTCTTGCGCCGGACGACAGTGCGACCGTCGTGCGCGAAGTGCGTCAGGCGCTTCAGCACGTGTCCGGTGTTACGGACGTGCGAGTCGATGTGAAGGATGCTTCGCAGGCGAGATCAACGTCGCCGACGACGCAACCTGCGGGAGGCGCCGGCCAGGCGGCACCGCGTGCGGCCGGCGTTCGCCCGAGGGCACTCCCCGTGATCGGGCAGGAACCTCAATCGCAGCGCGCGGCAGTTCCTGCTCCGACTCCAGTCGCATATCCACACCTTGGAAACATCATCGCGATCTCCAGCGGAAAGGGCGGAGTCGGTAAATCGACCGTTGCGGTAAATCTCGCTGTCGCTTTGGCCCAGCAAGGCGCGCGCGTCGGGTTGATGGACGCCGATATCTATGGCCCGAACATCCCGTTGATGTTGAACCTCACTAGGAAGCAGCCCGCGAAAAGCTGGTCCTTGACTCGGCCGAGGCGCTCGATCAGGCCGGTTATCTATGAAGGACTCGAAGTGATGTCGAGTGGCTTCTTGGTGGCTGAGGATCAAGCTATCTCGTGGGACGGCACGCTCATCGAGATGCTCATCTGGCAGTTGATCCACTCGGTCGATTGGAGCGACCTTGATCTTATGATCGTTGACCTTCCACCAGGCACCGCTGACCTTCAGCAAAGCGTGACGAGACTTCTGCCACTTTCGGGGGCTGTGATCATCGTGACGCCTCAGGACGTGGCTCACCTCGACGCCAAGAAGGCGATCAACATGTTCTCTTCGGTTGGAGTCCCGATTCTCGGGGGCATCGAGAACATGGCGACCATGAGTTGTCCGCATTGCAAAGGTGCTGTCGATGTTTTCCATCCCGTCTCATCGAAGCGGTCTATCTGGAGCGCTGGAGTAAGCAAACTTGGCCAGATCCCCCTGGACCCGAAGCAGAGCGCGGCAACGGACTCGGGGCATCCGATGATGATGGCGATGCCAGAGTCACCGCAAGCGAAAGCCATCATGGCGATAGCCGAGCATCTCAAGCTGCGACTCGATCCCATCGGCGACTGATGCACTCATTCACTCAAGCGCTGCTGTCGTTGTCTGGACCGGTTGTTTATGTTGTTGTTTTTCTGCTCGCCGCTTTAGAGTGTGCCGCGTTCATCGGCTTCTTCTTCCCTGGTGAGCTAACGATCATCCTCGGAGGCGTGATCGCCTTCCAAGGTCGGGTTTCGCTGCCCGTGATCGCCGCAGTTGCGGTCGCAGGCGCGATCGCGGGCAACATGCTCGGCTACATGATCGGGGCTCGCTGGGGAGCGCGACTGCTTCAGAACCGAGTTGTTCGGCGATTCGCTAAGCCCAAACACATCGAGAAGGCCCAGGACCTTCTAAGAAGACGTGGCGGCACGGCGATATTGATAGGCAGATTCACGGCGGTCCTTAGGGTTTTGATCCCAGGATTGGCAGGGATGACATCGATCCCGCTGGGGACATACACGCTGTACAGCGTTCTGGGAGCCATCGTTTGGGGTGGCGGCTTTACCTTGTTCGGATACCTCGCCGGTGACGCGTGGCAGCAGGTCGGCAAGATCGCCTCGAGAGCCAGCCTGATAGTCGGCCTGATGTTGGTGTTTGCCTTCGTTTTGGTCGTCGTGGGCCGTTGGTTCTCACGAAACGAAGACGCGGTAAGGCGATGGTGGCGACGCCAGGTCAAGCGCCCGCATGTCGCGTCGATCGCGCGCCGGTACGAAGGCCAGATCCGTTTCGCGCAGGCGCGGTTCAAGCCGGCGGGGGCCTTCGGGCTGTACGCCACCCTTGGGCTCGCAGCAACTCTGCTGCTGGGTTGGCTCTTCGCCCTAGCCTTCGGTGACGTGATCCAGGGCCAGAAACTCGCCCTCATCGATGGTCCGGTCGCCCGCTTCTTCGGTGAACATCACTCTCCTTGGGCAACGCAGTTCATGTCGCTGGTCACCCATCTCGGTGGACCTTTCTTCTCGATGGGGGCTTGGCTGATATTCGGAAGTGTCGCTGTGCGCTCAGCGAAGAACATACGACCCGCGGTCTATCTGTTCGCCTGTGTCGCTGGCGGATATCTGATCGAGTTGTCGATCAGATTGCTGGTACATCGCACCCCGCCTTTCGCCGCGGTAGTGAGTCTGTTCACCTCTTCATTCCCCTCAGGGCACACGGTTACCGCAGTCACTCTCTTCGGTGGAGCAGCCTTCATCTTCTCTCGTACAAGTCACGATTGGAGTAACCGGGTTTGGGCTTGGGTCGTGACCGCTTCGGTCGTGGTTATCGTCGGGATATCGCGGATATACCTCGCGGCACACTTCGCTTCCGACGTGATCGCTGGAGCAGCACTTGGAGCGACCTGGCTTGCGGCATGCTCTACATCATGGGTGGTCTGGGATCGACTTGGCACTTCCGAACAACTCCGCGCGGTACGACGCCAAGTCACCCGCCAGGTCATCAAGTGGACCTTGTTCGCCTTTTCATTGGGTCTTGTTGTCCATGTGATCCTGCTTGCCCTTCCCGGCATCAGAAATTCAGCAGGTGCGTTGAAACGGATCAACCCCGTCCTGATCGCCGTGGCCCTATTGATGGAGGTCGTCTCGAACGGAGCACTGGCCCGCGTCTACATGTCCGCACTTGAAGCTGTTGGTGGAAAGCCGCGATACACCCAGATGCTGAAAGTTTCGATGGCGATGTTCTCGGTTGGTCACATATTTCCGGCAGGCAGCGCGGCTGCAGGAGTATTTGGGACTAGGCGTCTCACGCAGATGGGCGAAGAACCAGCAAGGGCAACAACATCGATCCTCATGGGCGGTGTCCTGGCTATGGTGACTCTGAGCGCGATCGTCGCGATCGGGAGCCTCACCTCGTTGTTCAAGGGCGACCTGCCGGCGATCTACGTGATCGCGATCTCGATCGTGTTGGCGTTCTTCGTCGCGGCATTCATCATCGTGTTGATCGTTATCCGCAGCGCAACGCTTCGCGAGAAGTTCTTCGATCGGGCCGAAGCCATCCCCAAACGGATGAAAGTAAAGGTCGATGTGAAGGATTGGCGCGAGTCGTTCGCCGACATCGCGATCAACTTGCCGGGTCCGCGGCCCCTCCTCAAGATCATGGCGTGGTCGGCCGTCAATTGGGTTCTCGACGCCGGTGCTTTATGGGTTCTGTTCATCGGGTTCGGTTTCAGGTTGCACGTTGGTGTACTCCTTGTTGGATATGGAGTGGCAAATCTGGTAACAGCTTTCCCGATCACCCCAGGTGGGCTTGGATTGGTCGAAGCAGGGATGGCAGGAACTTATACGGCGCTTGGTACACCGACCTCGATCGCGATCGTCGCGGTCCTGGCCTACCGTCTAGTCTCCTATTGGCTGCCGATAATCGCAGGCATACCTGCCTACCTTCGCGGCGCCCGCCCCAGTTCGGCGACGATCGACGCGCCCGAGCCTTTGAAAGAGCCGATACCGTCGCCGAAAGAGCCATCATTCTATGATTGACGCCACGCCTCATAAAGGCGCAAAGCCCAGTTGCCAGAGAAAAGGAAGCGCACGAGTTTGAGTGGTCCCATCGCCCTCATCGGAGGGATGGAACATACAACTGGATGCGAAGACATCGATCGCGACCTCATGGAGCTGGCTGGGGTGGTGAAACCGACGGTTGCCATCGTGCCTGTGGCTTCGAGTGCCAGGCGCCGGCCTGCCGCCGTTGATACGGCGACTCGATACTGGACGCGCCTTGGCGCGAAGGTGAAGGTCGTTGCATCGCCTCGAACAGCCGGGGTCGAAAGGGCGATCCAGACCTTGGGCGAGCCAGACATCGTCGTGCTTACTGGCGGTCATCCCGATCGGATCCGCTCGGCCCTCTCGGGCTCGATCCTTTGGGATCGCATCGTCGATCTATGGCAGATGGGAGCCGGGATCTCGGGTTCATCGGCAGGATCGATGGAATTATGCGAATTCCGATTGAGTCTTCGTCCGCCCCTCCCATTCGCACTGACAGCTGGTCTGGGACTGATCAAAGGGTGTTTGTCCGCACCCCACTTCGATACTTTCGGCATGCGGCGCTGGGGCGTGATGGTGGCCAAGAGATACAAGAACCTAACGGTCATCGGGTTAGACGAGCGCACAGCTATCGTCGGAAAGCCCGACAGGTTCGTGGTACGCGGCCAGGGGGCCGTGACCTTCATCAAGGGTGGTCAGATATCGGTGCTGTCAGCCGGAAGCATCGTGGGGATCGAGGCCGCCCCGGCAACCACCTGATACTCAGCCCCCGAACACGAAGATAGGTCCCGCCTTACGGCAGGACCTATCGAAAAGGACCGTCGACCGGAGCCATACCGTGCCAGGGAGAAAGGTCCTCCAGCCGTCGTGGTCGTCTTTTCTTCTTCAACTAACAAGGATGAACCGTTGCGGTGCACCCTTCTGTATCGGTGACTACAGTAACTGTGTCGCATACGCGACAGAGTAAAACTTTCGTCAGTGCCTATGGGCACGGCGTTGCAACGGCTCCAGCTTGAGGACTGTCGTGCTGCCTCTGGCCAATCGTAGGGTGCCTCGATCTTCCTCCTGTCGAAGAACGCGATTAACGGTGGCTCGTGAAGTGCCCGCCAATCCAGCAAGGTCCTCTTGGTTCAGCGGGATCATCGGATCGGAGCCTTCGTTGCCATAAACATCAGCCAGGTCCAGCAAACGGCGAAGTACCCGCATCTCCGCGGGAACGTACAGCGCCTCAACGAGCAGACCTGAGAGTTTCTTCACTCGCTCAGCGAGTATCTCAACCAGCAGGGTCTGAACCGAAGGATGCTTCTCGCGAAGGTCGTCGAAGTCTTCTTTCATCACTGACAAAGTTTCCGCAGACTCAAGCGCAACTACGGTTGCAGCGCGCAGACTGGGCATGAGAACCAGAGCCATCTCACCGAAGAAATCTCCGCGGCACAAGATCTCGACGGTGACCACATCGCCCATCGGTGTTGTGACCCTCACGGCGACAACGCCTCGATCTATCAGATGCAGGGAGTTCGCCGGGTCACCGTCGTGGACGATGACTTCGTTGCGAGAGAATCTTCGTCGCCTGGCTGACCCAAGGATGCGGTCAACCTCCTCGGAAGGCAGATTCCGAAATAGGGCCCAGCTGTTCGTGTTCAAAGCGACAAACTTCCCATCGTTCGCATATCGGACAAGAATGATGACACGGTATCGAGTGTTAAGTTCGGCTGAAGCGATGTCTGCCTGTAGACAAAGTGGGGGAAGTCTGCAATGGCTCGGCCACAAAACTCCACTTCGATCAGTCTTCGTCTGGCTTTATCCCCTCAGCCAGAGCAAGCTCTTTTATCTGCTTCACCACGCCTTCGTTGGCGAGGGTCGTTACGTCACCGAGGGCTCGGCCCTCTGCCACGTCTCGCAATAGTCGGCGCATGATCTTGCCCGAACGGGTTTTCGGAAGGTCGTCGGTGAGGACGATCACCGATGGTCGCGCGATCTTGCCGATCTTAGTCGCCACATGGTTTCGGAGTTCTTCGACCAGATCGCCGCTGCCGGAAACCTCTGCCTTCAAGGTCACGAAGGCAACGATCGATTCGCTCCGGTCGTCAGCCACACGACCGACAACCGCCGACTCAGCCACCGAGGGATGGTCAACGAGGGCGCTTTCAACTTCGAAAGTAGACAGGCGATGGCCGTGGATATTCATCACGTCATCCACCCTTCCCAGTAACCACAGGTAACCGTCTTCGTCGAATTTCGCACCATCGCCCGGGAAGTACATGCCTTCGAAACGTGACCAATATGTTTCAACGTATCGGTCTGGGTCCTTGTAGATAGTTCTCAGCATCGCGGGCCACGGTTGCTTGATGATCAAGTAACCGGCATTGCCCAGGCCAACCGACTTGCCGTTCTCATCGACCACGTCGACCTGTACGCCAGGGAAGGGAAAAGTTGCCGATCCTGGTTTGGTTCGAGTGATCCCCGGCAAGGCCGTGATCAGTATCATGCCGGTCTCGGTCTGCCACCATGTGTCGACAACGGGGCATCGCTCACCACCTACGAACGCGTGGTACCACATCCAGGCTTCGGGATTGATCGGCTCACCAACACTGCCCAAGAGGCGAAGCGAAGAGAGGTCGTAGTCGGAGAGCAGGTCACTGCCCCACTTCATGAAGGTCCTGATCGCGGTCGGGGCGGTATACAAGATCGTAGCCTTATACTTCTCGATGATTTCCCACCAGCGCGTCTTGGTAGGGAAGTCGGGTGAGCCCTCGTACATGATCGACGTTGTCGCATTGCACAGGGGCCCATAAACGATGTAACTGTGTCCGGTCACCCAGCCGATATCCGCAGCACACCAGTACACATCTGTTTGGGGTTTCACGTCGAAGATCCAGTGATGGGTGGTAGCAACCCCTACCAGATATCCGCCAGTTGTATGCAATATGCCTTTCGGCTTGGCGGTGGTGCCGGATGTGTAAAGGATGAACAGTGGGTGTTCGGCTTCGAGGTGCTCAGGCGGACTATCGGTTGACGCATCCGGAACCACTTCGTGGTACCACACGTCGCGATCTTCTTTCATATGAGCACCATGGCCAGTCCGTTCGAGGACGAGAACCTTGCTGATCGAAGGTGTTTGGCTCAAAGCCGCATCGGCGTTCGCCTTTAGCGGAACGACTTCCCCGCGGCGATACCCACCATCTGCGGTTACAAGCACTTTGGCTTCGGCGTCGTTGATCCGATCGGCAAGAGACTGGGCCGAGAACCCACCGAAAACGACCGTGTGCGTCGCACCGATGCGAGCGCATGCGAGCATGGTTGCTGGCAACTCGGGCACCATCGGTAGATAGATCGCCACGCGGTCGCCTTTTTCGACGCCGAATGATCTGAGCGTTTCGGCGATACGACAGGTCTCATCGAGCAACCATCCATATGTGATCGTTCGCGTATCGCCGGGCTCGCCCTCCCAGTGGTAGGCCACACGGTCCCCGAGACCGGCCTCGACGTGTCTATCTAGACAGTTGTAGGAGACATTCAGCTCGCCATCTTTGAACCACTTGGCGAATGGTGGGCTCCAATCGAGTACAGATTCGAATCTTGAATACCAACTGACATGCCTGTCGGCCTGTTCAGCCCAGAAGGCCTCGAGATCTTCGGCTTGCGAGTATACGGAGCCATCGACGACAGCCGACTTCACAAAATCGGCTGGCGGATCGAAGGTGCGTTGTTCATTCAATAAGGCTTCGATCGTCCGCTCGTCCGCCAATGTTGCCTCCCTAAGATGCTGGGGAGATGATATTCGGCTGAGCCCCGTAGAGTTCCACCCAGAGCCAGGGCGGGACGGAGCGATGCCGGGCCGCGGTTCTGCATGCCGAACGTCCTACGGCGACCTTAGGGCCCCCTGAGAGGTCCTTTGGCGCAGTTGCAGGGAGTTGATCAAGAGGCACCAACTCCGGGCCACCTCTTTATTGCTGATTCTGGTCAGGCGATCACTTGGGAGCGTGGAACTTCAGCCCCTGCGGCGGCGAGATGGCACATTCGATGATGACCCAGCCAACACGAACCTCGAAGTCGCTCGGGGTGAAGAACGGTGCGGCACCGAAGAGCGCCTTGATCGACCGGTCCGGATGGCCCTCACGTGCTTGGAGCCGCCACGTGCCGATCGGCTGGAATACGAATCACCGCGCGATGGCCACGGCGTGGCAGCGTCAGCGGTGCTGAGGACGGGTGGCGACTCGACTGCCTGAGCAGCCGTGGTATCCACGGTCGGCGAGAAGGCGGGGACCATAAGCGCATAGGAGACATCAGTGCCGTTAGCCAACCCTCCTGCGGTTCCACCGAAACCACCCGGCGTTATGACCGGCCCCATGAAGGAGAACAATGTGGAGTCCCCATGTTGGAAGCCAAGCGCATGGCCGAGTTCGTGCATCACAACCGTGAGGGCGTCGATAGCTCCAACGATCGCTAACCCGCTGGAACTCAGACTTGCGCCAACAGACCACCCATGACCCGATGCATCCGGATCGAGGAAGATCGCATCGCCATGACTCTGACCAACGAACCCATCGAGGAAATCGGCTATAGCAAATCGCACATCGTTCAATCTGCTGAGCCGCGCATCGGCAGCGCCCAAAAGGCTTGCCCAGTTGCTCTTTGCCGCATCAACGAGCCTAGCGAGGGTTCTCTCATTCAGAGACGATGCAGAAGCGGCTTTAGTAGTTGTGGAAGGCGTCTCCAGAGCGGAGGTTGGTTGGACGAAGGATGGGTCATCGGTCCTTACCCTGGAGTTGATGAAGGTTGAAGGGCCGCCCGAGCTGAAGAGGCCGAATCCGCCATCGACCACGTCGCCGTTGAAGCCCCAGCTGCTTATGGATGCACCATTCAAGGAAAGACTCATCGATGCGCCCCGCAGAATGGCTTGCAGCTGATAGTTCGTCCCCGCGGTGAGGGACTGGGTGGTAGACGAAACCAAGTTCCAACCTCCGCGCGGTGACACATACCCGATCACCACTCGGCCCGACCTAACGTCGATCCCAGCGAATTTGAAGTCGTTCGGCCCATACCAGTCGAATACGACTCCACCGAGGCTCGATGTATTCAAAGTCGCAGTTAGTTCAACATAGGAGGTTGGTGACAGACCGTGCCCGAGGCCGAGGTTAACCAAGTTGTAACCGTTCGTGGTGCCTACGGCGGGGGCCCCGACGTACCTGGCCGGGTTCGTCAGAACCTGCCAGGTTCCAGCAGTCGGGCCGGTGTAAAGGTTGGCATTTCCGTCGGAAAAGTCCTCGAGGTTATCGAATGTGATCTGGGGAGGAAGAACCTGCGCGGTCACGTTGTCCCAGATGCCTTGTGAGTTGCTCGACCCAACACCAAGCATGCCCTTATTAAGCGCATAGGTGACTCCGTCGATCACTCGACCAGGGAATGTGTATGCGAACAAGCTCTTACCATCGGCGTAAAGCGTGGCCGTCGTTCCGTTGAGGGAGACAAGCAACTGGTATGGTGTGCTGTCTTTGACCTGACCGGCGACCGCTCCCTGAGCATCGATTATCCATCCGGCGGTTGTCCTATGACCCATGACCGCCTTGTTTATGGCAGCGTCGAGACCGGCGAACTTGAAGTCCGTAGGCGACTGGTAGTCGAAGATCAGATACGCGTTTGACTTCCATCCCCCGGTCGGCTTGCCGAGGGTAACTTGGGCAGTGAATTCGTAATAGATGGGCAGGTATTGGTCGAGATAGAAGACCGCCGCCGCGTCTTTGCCAAGCGAGCTTGCCGAAACCTGCAGTGCTCCGTTGATCACTGCGAAGCTTCCAGCATCGACAGCGAACGAGTTCTTCTTCCCGTCGTTGAAGTCGGCTGAGCGAAGGACGTCGCGTCTTCCACCAGGAACGTTGCCCGGCTGAGGGTCGGTTGGTCCACCTGTCTGCGCCTGCCAGATCCCCTTGTCCTTCTGAGTGACAAGACCGATCTCGCCATCGGGTTCACCATTTCGAATAACGTCGTTGCCGGTCTCGGGAGCGCGGGTCGGGTCTGCGCCATCCTGCTTCGACAACGCATAGAGGAACTCATCCAACTGAGGGGGGCGTTCACGGCTGTTCGTTGCGATCCCGAAGCCCGCGAACGGCACGATGAAGCTGTTGAACTCGCCGACCCAATCGATCTGTCGGTCGCCGCCTGTGTTGGCGATCAAGATGTCGAGTCCTGCTCCACCGAAGGCGCGGTCCTCGTAAGTCGGATGCGTGTCCGGGGTGTCGTTCGGGCTCGGCTGGATCTTCCTCGGCTGCTTTCCGGTGCCATAAGTCTGGTTCGGGTCAGGGATTGTCATGACATCGTCCGAGTTGAGCAGGTCGTTGCCCCAGCCCCCGAAGATGTCATCTCGGCCCGTTCCACCAACCAGCCAATCGTTGCCAAGGTCACCGAAGATGAAGTCATTCCCATCTGTGGCGGCGTCGGCTGTTCCCGTGCAGGCTCCGTTAGGCGCGAACTGCACGCATCCGTTAACTAGCGGACCTTCGTCGGTGGGAAGGTTTACGAAGTACTCGTGTCCGGTAGCCGTCTTGTTGGCGGTGCCATCGTCGTTCAGCAGAACCGTGCGGCGTGGATCGAACTCGTCATACAACGCGAACTCGCCAAGACGCAGCGCATTGTGATGGTTGCTGTGCCAAGCATCGTAGTCGGCACCGAAGCTCAAGGTGTTTCCTGCATTGAACGGCCTGCTGAAGTCACTGCGCGTTATGCCGACGAGGGCACCGGTTGAATCGTAACGCTGCGTATAGCCCTCGGTCGTGGGGTCGTCGCCAGAAAGGGCTTCGCCTCCCATGATCGCGTCATCGCCGGATGCACCGTGCAAGAAGTCGTCTCCAAGGCCTCCGTAGATGACGTCATCTGAGTTGTTAGCGTCGAAGAGCGCAACATCTGCACCAAGCGCGTTCGGGGTTAGGTTGAATGGAGTTATATCGACGACCTTCTTCAACGCACTTACGACATTTATGGTCGCCTGCTGGATCATGCCTGGTGTGTAAATGAACTCATTCAACACGTCACCCTGGCTGGTGCGCGTATCGGGATCGATCGTGCGGAACTTGGCCATCGCGTACAAAGGCTCACTCAGTTCGGTACACACGGCCGGTGACGCAGTCGAGCATCCCGCATTGCGGCTGGTGAAGATCCGGCCGTCGTCGCCTATGACGCCGTCCTGACCCGCTCCGCCAGAGATCCAGTCGTTGCCCCAGCCACCGATGATGTCGTCGTCTTGACCATCGCCGAACGCTATGTCGTTGCCTGCTCCCGTGTAGATAGTGTCGTCACCGGTTTCTGCGTGAACCTCGTCGATCCCACCGATGTCGCTGAAAACGCCACCTGCTGAATCGAAGTTCAATCCATGCGCTGTCGGCAGCGGTGCACTGCATGGGCCCGAAGCGGGGGCCCCGCTGCACGGACCGGCGAGTGGCTGACCGAACCTGACCGGATCGAAATCTGGCCCACCAGGGGTGTAGTCGAGAAGGGTGACGCCGCGGACAACGAGAACCTTATTGGCATCGTACGTAGAGGTCGGGTCGTAGTTGTCGTAGTTGAAACGGACATACCTAGTGGCCCCGCCGACATCGACGTGGTTTATGCCAACGATACGGACGATGTCGCCGTTATCGCCGACGATCGCGTCTGCGTCTCGGGCGTGCTGGTCTGCCAAAGTCGTCGGTACGGTCAGATCGTTGTGAAGGATGTGCAGACCGGACCCACCAAAGATCAGGTCGTGACCGACATCCCCAGCGGTCGCTGCCCCGTTGGTCGGGTAGTCGCCACCATCTGGCCTCAGGTACGACGAGGTGAGGCTGAAAAAGTCGGAGCTGCCACCAACGATGTCGTCTTGGCCAAGCCCACCAAAGACGAGGTCGTTGCCGGCGTTACCTTCGATGTAGTCCTCGCCGTCTGTCGCAGCGTCGTAAGACGGGTAAACCGTGAGTGCACCGATGGGGTCTACAACGCCCGCAGGTGTGCGATAAGCCCCGACCCGCCCATTCAACGCGGTGTTGAATGCGGTTCCGAGCGTGCCGTCGAACTGGTTCAATAGATGCGCTATGTAGTCGATTGACCCGTCGCCCTGGATGGTGTCGTTGCCCAGCTGGCCGAATAGGTAGTCGTTGCCCTGGTTTCCAGCGATGTAGTCGTTGCCGAAGCTGCCAGCCCAATGTGTTCCATTGTCTGCGGCGAAGTCGTGCCAGAGGTTCGTCACGTCGTACTCTGCCCACCACTGAACCTCGCTCGGGTCACGGAAGTTCCGCGCGATCCCGTCCGTCAGCAGTTGGCCGCTCGCGTCATAGCCAGGGCCAGGGGGCAGGTCGGTGCGGCTGTAAAGCAGCGTTGCGGTCAGTGTCTGGAAGTGTCTTGTCGTTGTGTCGCCCAAGGTACGGACAATGCTCACGTTGTCACCGAAGGCGAGATCGTCTTGCTGACCGCCATCGATGGCATCGTCCGCCGGGCCGCCTATCAGCACGTCGCGGTCGAGGTTGCCGTAGATGGTGTCGGACCCACCGTTCTGCAGTGCCTTCGAATCGATGTTCAAGACACCATTACTGGTGGCGGTGTAACCGATGAGAGTCGTTTGTATCTTTTGAGGTTTGGCAGGTACCGCCTTGGTCGTGTCACGCGGGCCCGAGACATCTTGAGTCACAACTCCAAGATCACCGAAGATGATGTCGTCGTAGGATCCTAACGGCGCCCCAAGCTCGGTCCCTGGGCCCTCGCCGTACAACAGGTCGTTACCTGCAGCAAGCAGGTCCTTGTTCTTGAACTGCGCCGGCAAGTAACCAGCCGGGCCAGTACCAATCACCGCAACCGTCAAGGCACGGGTGATGAGATCGACGTTGAAGCCCGAGTCACCATAGATGTGGTCTTGACCACGTTGTCCGAGGATGGTGTCGTCGCCCGAACCACCAGCCATTTGATCGCCGGTCTGACTGCCGATGATGGTGTCGTTGCCCGATCCACCGTAGACCGTCAAACCGATGCTGCGCAGAGCGCTCGGGTTGTCACTCCAATCGAGCAGGTGGGCATCGACCACATCGTTGCCGCTGTATTGGAAAGGGTTAGCCAGCGGGAAGATGAAGAACGGGGCACTGTTACCAACGCGGTTGAGCACTGTGATATTGCGAATGACATTCGAGGTCGTTCCGCCAGCCGCGACCGGGAACTGCGGACCTTCGGGGTGGTCAGGTATCGAAAGCGCCAGATTCAAAGTGATGCTCGTCGCGGTAACAGCCTTAACGATGCCGACGTAGGTCGATATCGCAGTGACGGTCAGCGTCTGGTTAGGCAGGGGGGTGAGGGTTGGGCCGTTCAATTGCAACACCGGACCTGAAACGCTAATAACCGACCAGGTTCCCGGGATACTCCCGATAGTGACGACCTGGCCAACGGCGAACCCGGTCCAAGTGCCGCTGTGCAGCGTCAAGTGGTTGCTGAAGATGTCGAACAGAGCGGTCATGGAAACACCGGATATCGGTCCGAGCGCCAACTCTTGCGCAACGGCGAAACCGTCACTCAAGAATGAGCCTGTGCTGGTGGACCCGGTGATCGAATTAAGCGCAATGGTCGCGGTCTTTCCGTCGGCCGTCTCAGAAAGCGTGACGTTGACGCTTTCGACGTGCGGCATGGGCTTAGGCCCGAAGTTGTGCAGCGACAGGGTATGCGGGTCGCCGCCGTACCAAACACCATCTTGTGACGTGTCGCCGTAAACAACTAGCGGCGAGTAGATATCGGAAGGCTGCCCTGGTCCGGCTCCGGTGGGCAGGACAGTAGCAACTGCTGCGACAGCGGTCTGGGTCACGAGCGTCGAACCGTTGACTCCTGTGAGCGTTAGGGCCGTTGTGGTGACGCCGGTAACGTTGAACGCTCCAGCCAGCCCGCCCGTCAGGATGACCTGTTGGCCAACGGCGAAACCATCTGTGATAAATGAGCCGGCATCGGTGCGAACCAACTTCGATGGGGTCGTGTTGAAGCTACCCGAGATGCTTGGGCCTGTGAGCTTCACGCTGTCGCCGCCTATGCCGGCAAGCGCGATGGTGCCAGCGCCAGACGTCGTAGCGATGGCGCCACCGGTCACGGTGATGACGTTGCCAGTGATGGCCGAGATCGTGCGGATATCAGCGATGGTTGAGATCACAACTTGCTGACCAACAGTGAGACCCGAACCCGCAACAGAGCCGAAGGTAGGCGAACTCACCGTGATCGTTCCGCCGTCCGCCGAACCAACTAGTGCAAGTGCACCAGCGACACGGTTACGGCTTGCAACGGAAACCGTCGCATCGTTCACGGTAAGCGGAGCGCCAAGCGATGCGCCATCGATAAGCAGAACCGCACCGTCACCATTTATCGGATCATTGTTGAAACCAACGACGTTGCGAACGCCAACGCCGGTCACATAAACCTGCTGACCCACTGCATAACCGAGGCTCTTCCAAGCCTGCCCATTGGTCAAACTGATCCCATTGCCCGAGAAGATCAACCTACCTGTGACCTGCAGGTAGTCGGAAACTGCGACTACCCCGCTCAGCGTTCCCGCCGAAAGCGCAGGTCCGCCGGCGATCAACATCGTGTCGCCAGTCCCATAGATACCGGCCGGCGCGAAACCTGTGACGGTGTAAGAACTGCCATTCGGCAGAGTCACTTGCTGACCGATCGCAAATCCGTACTTGGTCCAAGCCAGACCATCTTTGCGAGTGATCTGTCCCGCTGCTGTCTCGAAGTTGCCCTTTACCTTCTGAAGTGCATTGCCCCCTGCATGAACGGCCGTGATGCCGCCATGATGTGCCAGCTCGCCGCGCATCCCTGTGATGGGATTGAAGTCCCCACCCGGCTGGAGCGTGCTTTGGATGTTCAGGTGATCGTTGCCAGCGCCCATCATGATGTTGACCACCTCGACCGTGGACAAGGTGCCATCGGTTATGAATGTTCCATTGCTGTCAAGGCTGATCGAGCCGTAGCTGATCCCACCCGGATACACGCCAGGTTCACTGAATGGGTGCTTGCAAGTGGTCTTGTCCGCCGGGTTGGTGCACAGCAGGAACGAGAAGTCCAGAGCCGGACCCATGTTCAAGCCAGTCAATGCCGTCGAAGTAAGTTGACCCGTCAGGTCCTCGGCACTGCCGTCGTCATAGACGTTAAGTGTGTCGATCGACTGCCACTCCGGCGGCTGCGCCGCGACCCTGAAGACCGGGCCATTTCCTTCGCCTGGCAGAAGCACCGCCGCCTTCAGCGAGCGATCGGACGCCGTTGTTCCGCCTTCGACTGCCAATGGCCCGCGGATCCCGCTCAGCAGATGTCGCTGCTTGGGAAACATCTTCAGGTTCTCGCGGCCCGATGCCAATTGGAAGAACGGATCCGCTATCAGCGGGATGGTTATCGGCTGATACCAATCACCACACGATGCCGGTGGGCATGTGTTGGCGGCGTTGTTCGCATTCGGTGCGTTGAAGTAAGCAACCGCCGCCCACTGCAGGACCGTCAACAGCGCAGTGCCCGTGCCGGGAAGCGTGTCAGGATGGATCGTCGGTGGCGTCGGTGCCGCGGCAGGGGCGCTCGTCAATGTCGCTTTGTCGGTCTTTCCTGGCCCGGTTCCGCTGATCAGCTGGATCTTGAAGATGCAGGTGCCATCGGCGGGCGGGCCATCCACGCAGCCCGGTCCGGCGAATCCAGTGATCTTGATCAACTGTCCTTCTAGGAATCCGCTGTCGAGCCAGCTCGAACCATCGACCCTGATCAGCGTGTTGTCGGTGGCGTTATATGCAACGCTCCCGACGTACACACCCTTGTCAACGAGTTGGCTGATAAGAACTGTGTTGTAAGTGCCGTTGACCGCGCTGCCTGGAGTGCCTCCGGGTACTGCTGAGGCCGGCTGTAGGGTAAGGGTCAGTGCGTCGAGGTTAGTGATGACGTAATCGCCGTCAGACGAGGTGCCCGTCCCGGAGAGCCGGATGCGCTGTCCGAGTTGGAAGCCCTCATCGAGGAAGCTGCCGAGGTCGGATCCGTTGGCTCTGGTGAAGGTGGGAGCCGAAGCAGTCCCTGAGATCGTGATGTTGCCCTTGAACGCCTGCGACGCTTGCAGTCCTCCAACCTGCTCTAGCTTGACCCTGGAAGGATCGACTGCGGTCATGTCAACGTCGGTTTGGCCGTCGGTGATGATCGCTACCTTGACCAGGGCAGTTGGCGCGCTGTTCAAACGTAATTGATAGGTGTCTCCCAGACCAGGGATCGTGCAATCGGCGTTCCCGCAAGCGGACACAAGGGTACTGCCGTCACTCTCCAAGACGAACACCCCGGGGTTCTCGTCATCGATCACGAATGCGTCGATACGTTGCTGGATCGTGGGGGCCGCGGTCAGATAAGCACCGGTCGTTGGATGGCCAACGATATCGACGATCGTGTGTGTGAGCGAAGTGTTGTGCGGATCCGCCGGAGCCGAATCGTTCCTCGCGTGGATGTTGATCAGAACCGGCATGAACCAGTCGGAGTTCGTGAACTTGGCGAAGTAGGTCGTTCCACCCGCCGGGCAGTTCGTGGGATCGGCGAACGCTGCACCTGTGTGGCTGAAGCGTGGGTCGGAACTGTCGAGGCAAACGCGCATGTCGCCGGGCAGGTCACTAAGGGCGATCTGGACGCTCACGGTGTTGCCGACACCAGGCGCGTTAGCGAGCTGGATCGTGTACTTATCGATCTGCTCGGTGATCGGGTTGGTTGCAGTGGCCACGCCGAAACCTTCAAGGGCGACAGTGTTGTTATCGGCGCTGAGTGTGTTCGGGTCTACCTGAACCAGGATGATGTCCGGTTGGTCGTTATCGTAGACCGTTGCTTCAACGTTACGAACCACAGCGCCATCGAAGCACCGCTTCGCGTCGGATGCGTCACAGGTCGTCTGGATAACCGTGTGGCTAGAGGTGACGATACGTGTGCCTTCTGCAAGCGTGTCGTCAACCGCATACAGGTAGACGGTCTGCGCCTTGTTCCAGCTCTGGCCGAGGATCCCAGTCGTTGCATCGAACACCAGGACGATGGAGCGCTTCTCAACATCCTGCAAAGATCCGTTGAGTGTGATCTGGCGCAAGAAGTCGGCTGGCGAATTCGTTGCCAGTGAGCCCGAGACGTTGAACGTGTCCCCATCGGTTCCGACCGGCAGACCGTCGGGGATGGTGGAAAGGATGAAGCGGCGGTGCTCCGACTGAGGCGGATAGGCCGCAGAGATCGTCACGTAGACCTTGCAGTTGGCAAGAGTGATCGCACCGCCACAGTTCGGCTGAGCCGCTAGCTGAACGGTGTATGAGTCGATCGACGGAACCGGCGGAATGACACCGCAGGTGGCGACCGTTGGAGCGAGGCGGAAGCAGCCGCCTTCATAGACCGCGCTGAACCCAGCAGATTCGGTGATGATGACTTGCCCTTGACCGGCTCGCGCCACACTGAGGTCGATACCGTCGGCGATGATGCCGTTGTAGTTCGGGTCGGTGGACGACACTGCATGGTTCACCGTGCCACTGGTCCCCTCGATATCGAGCGAGAACACATCGCCGTTCACGTCACCGGCAACATTTAGTTGGTCGTTGCCCAAGCCGCCGATGACACGGGTTGCAACACCCGGAGACGTTGACAGGACATCGAT